>JBKJLZ010000188.1:0-2838 GCA_046596705.1 Sphingorhabdus sp.
ACTCATATGTTCGCTCCATCCACCGAAGCCGTGAGAGATGACTACTAGCGGAAAGCTACCTTTTGCCGCAGCGGCGTTTTCAATTGCTGCGCCCTGCTCAACAATCTGATGGGGCGAACCACCGGGCGTGGTCAGGCCATGGCGATATACCGCGGCTGGGCCTGTGGCATCGGTCGCCGGATACCATAAGCGCAGGCCAACGGTGCGCGCTGTTTCGGTCACACCAGTCGGGGTTAGCCGAACGCGTAATGGCAATTGAAGCTCTTGGAAGTCGGTCCCGACCGCAAATTTTCCCGCGCGCCCCAATTCCGGTACTTCCGCCACACCGCTTTGCGCATTTGCTGGCGCGCTGACGAAAGGAAGCGTAAATGCAGCGATGTAAACGGCTATGGTCAAACGCATATTGAATCGGCTCCGGAAAGACGGCGGCGAAGTCTTTATGACCCCGCCGCCCGAGCAGGATATTAAATTCGGTCTCTCCAGTATTCGTCAGAACCTGAAAGTTGTCGTCACGCCGTATGTACGCGGCTCCAATATCCGAGCATTGCGATAGCTGCCAACTAGATCGCTTTCGATAATCGAGTTGGTGATGTTATCTTTGTTGAAGATGTTCTTCACATAGGCTTCGACATTGATGGTGGCGTCAGCGTTGCTGAAGCGCAGCAGTGCATTTGCAATGCTCCACGCTTTGATCTTGTCGTTGACGGTGTTGAACTCGCGCGCGAAATAGCTGCTCTGCCAGCTGTAATCGCCACGTAGCGTTGCGGTCCAGCCACCGGCGCCCAGTGGCATGCTGTATTCACCGCCCACCGCAACCTTAAACTTCGGCGCGTACGGCAGTTCGTTGCCCTTCAAGGTAAGCCGGACCTCGGGAGTTTTGGTCGGCGTGCCAACGCCATTCCACTGCGCCGGGTTTGCGGGATCGCTGGTTTCTTGGCCCGGAGCAAGGCCGCCAAGACTAGTGTTCAGGTAGGAAGCGTTGGCATTGAATAGCAATCCATCGGCCGGTGCCCACAGGAACTCGCTTTCAATCCCCCATATTTTGGCGTCGGTGTTGATCGTCTGCACAGACGTGCTGCGTCGCTGACCAAGCTGCAAGTTTTTGTAGTCATAGTAAAAGCCGGAAAAATTGGCTTGCAGCGTGCCATCGGCGAACTGGTTTTTCGACCCTATTTCATATGCGTTGATGAATTCGGGGGCAAATGTCGCCTTTGTCGCGCCCGCCGCATTCAGCCCGCCGCCCTTGAAGCCGCGTGACACCGACACATAGACAAGATTGTCGTCACTGAGCTTATGGTCAAGCACTGCACGTCCGGTAAAAGCATCGTAGCTGCCCGAAAGCGATGTGAAGGGTGGGGGAACGGATAGAAAAGTAGTTCGCCCGCGAACCGATTTTTTATCCTTAGTGTAACGAAGCCCAAGCGTTAGCTTGGTAGCGTCGCTAATGTTATAATATGCTTCACCAAACGCCGCAAATGACTTGGTCTTGGCATCGCGGGTATCGCCATTGAACGCCCACGCGCTTTGTGGAAGTCCACGAAGGAACTTGGCAAACAGTTCCAGCCCGGGGTGATAAATTTGGAAAGAAGCATCGCTCTTCGAGTTGAAAAAGTTGATACCACCCGTAAAATCGAACGGGCCATCGAAATCCGACACAACCCGGAATTCTTGATAATAGGCGCGCCCTGATGCAACGAAACTATCCGACGTGCGCAGTTGGTTGGTTGTGATTGTGGTGTCGCGGTCTACATTATATGTTACTGGGAAATTGAAACGGAAAGGCAGCACGGCATTGTCGAAATCTGTCCGAGCCTCCGAATTTCCCTTAGAGAAAGCAGTCAAAGAAAGCAGCGTGATCGGACCTGCTGAATGACTGATCTCGGCTGTAACATTTGTTTGCTTACCGGTAAATTGCGAGTCGTAGTCGGTGGCGACGGTTCGCAAATCGGAAGGGTTCTGAGCACCTGTGTAAATGCTCGCACCGACTGGAAATAACGTGCCGCCAAACACAAAGGCGTTGGTCGCATTCAGTAACGTTTGGAACAACACACCGGACGTATCTGGCGAGTCAAAGCCCAGTTCGACCGGTGAACAACCGAGCACCGGCGTTGCCTTGCAAAGACGTTTGTTTTCCCGCGAACGGGTGCTGTCCTCTTTTGAATGATTGAGCATGATGTCGATGCGAGTGTCGGGCCCGGCGTTGATGGCTAACGACGCGCGAAGTGAGTATTGATTGCGACCATCAATGTCGCTGCCGGTTCCGATGTTTTTGGTATAGCCATTACGGTTAAGGTAAAATCCCGCCAGCCGGAGCTGAACGACGTCGTCACCGATGTTCACCGCACCGTGTACGCGTTTCGTATCATAGCTGCCATATTGTGCCGTGATATAGCCGCTGAAGCCCTCTTCGGGTTTGCGGGTAATGACGTTGATTGTACCGCCAGTCGTATTTCGGCCGTAAAGAGTGCCCTGAGGCCCACGCAATACTTCCACTCGTTCAAGATCGAAAAACTCGTCTCCGGAACGGAAGCCGAGCGGAGCGAAGTTCAGGAGAACGCCAGTGCCATTATCTGCTGTCGATGAAATTGCATTGTTACCGATACCCCGCAAGGTAGGACGATCATTTCCTACGATCAGCAAGTTTGGAACTTGTAATTGCAGATCAAGCGCATCGTCCAGGCCCTGCCGCTCTATTGTCTCTGCGGTAAAGGCCGAAATAGCGATTGGGACATCCTGAATTGCCTCGGTCCGCTTCTGCGCAGTGACAACAATTTCCTCTAAACCGCCGTCATCAGCTGGCGCTTCTTGCGCATATGCCGCCTGCCCGACGCAGGCGAA
>JBKJLZ010000075.1:0-6219 GCA_046596705.1 Sphingorhabdus sp.
GAGAACAAAAAACCTTTGCTAATTTCGTAACAAGTGAAGTCCCGCGCGTATCGCCAGAAATCCGCAAGGTGTTTAGCAATCCGCTGGTTCTGAACCAGGAATATACGCTGGAAAGCGCTGAAGAAGACCTCGCCTCGGGCCTCGCCGATGCGATCAGCTTTGGCCGCCCTTATATCAGCAATCCCGATCTGGTCGAACGGCTGCGCACCGGTGCTGAATTGACCCCGGACAATTTTAGGACCTGGTATTCGCCGGGAGCTGAAGGCTACACCGATTATCCAACGTTAGAAACGGTAGAGTGAAATGATCGAGGCGGGGCTTGGCATTTGGAGCATTGCCATCCCCGTCGCGTTGCTGATGCTGCTGAGCGTCATCGAAGCGATCCGACCGCGTCGGCCGTTAGTCCTTGGCAGGCATCCCCGATGGATAACGCACGCGTTGTTTTTTGTGGTAAACGGGATAGTTAGCCGGCTCATGGCTTTTGTGCTGGTGGTTGCGGTCGCAGCAAACTGGGCGCAGCATAATCAATTCGGTCTGTTCAACCATGTTGGCCTGCCTTGGTGGTTTGAGGCAGTTCTGGCTTTTATCATCCTCGACTTCGCGGTCTGGCTACAACATGTTGCCATGCACCGGGTGCCCCTCTTGTGGCGCGCGCACTCGGTCCACCACAGCGATCGTGATCTCGACGCGACGACGGCCCTTCGTTTCCATCCGTTCGAGTTGATCGCGTCGACATTGTATAAATCGGCCTGGGTTGCTCTGCTCGGTGTGCCTGTGTTGGTCGCGCTTGCTTTTGAACTGTGGCTAAATGCCAATGCCCTTTTCAACCACAGCAATATCCGGTTGCCCCGAAGTGTCGACCGCAGTCTGCGCATGATATTGGTTACCCCTGACATGCATCTGGTCCACCACAGCGTCATCGTAGCCGAGCAGCGCAGCAATTATGGCTTTGCCCTGACAATATGGGATCGCCTGTTCGGGACTTATGCGGTCGAGTCTTCTGCCGGGCATGAAAGCCAAAGTATCGGGCTAACTGAATTTGCCGATGATCGCCCGGCAATGCTCGGCTGGAGTATGAAACTTCCGTTGCTGAGATAATCCAAAAACAGCTTATATTTATTCGGCTTCAATTTCTGCAAGAATTGGGTCGGGGTCGGCAATCCCCATCAAACGGCGCATAGCAAGCCGGGCCAGCCGCTGTGTTTCGACCTTTCGCCTCGCTGCTGCCAACGGCACCAAAGCCGCAGGTCGCGCAATCTCGGCATCATAGGCATCAGCGATGATCAACCCTGCACGTTCCGGCAAAAACGAGTCACCCTCGAGCGGCTTCACGTCGAAACCGGCGGGCACAGCCCAAAAAAACCGGTCGCAAAATTCAAGATACTCCGGCCATTTCTGATCACCGAGCAAATCGGCCCGCGAACATTTGATTTCGACGATTATGATCTCGCCTTTCAGGTTGATACCCATCAAATCGGCACGCCGGTGGTTGCGTAGACCAACCTCTGGTTGGACCATTATCTGATTACGCAGAAACAGCCGGGAAACCCCGCGCGCGACCGCAGGCGCGCCACCGAATATGCTTGCAATAGGATTCGTCGCCATGGCCTGACGATAGAACATGATGCGAACAAAATAAAGGCCCCAGAGCGGGGGCCATTATAGTCTTGGTGTCTAACCACAATTCAACGGTAAAATATATGATTGTCCACAGTGCCTAGCCGAGTCAACCGCCAGCCTGGCGAAACGCGACGTGCATGAAAAAACAAAGCGCCTTCTACCGGGCTCTGCCAGCTGTTGTTCAAAGCAATCTTGCTGATCGCAATGGCATGGCGCCAATGCGTGCCGCCGGTATCGATCCGTGGCATGCTGTTACCGCGTACGAACGAGAACTGGCTTTTCTGATAGACAACGCCGCATAACGACGATGGGAAGCGACCTGATTTCGAACGCGCCATAACGACACGCGCAACAGCCAACTGGCCCGCAAGCGATTCGCCCTTCGATTCAAAATAGACCGCCCCTGCGAGGCAATGTTCTTCGGCACTGAGCGACGATTTGGTATCCTGAGTTCGCACCAATTCGGCCAAAGACGAGGCTGACATATTGTCGGGGCTGTCGTCATCGCCAAGCGCTTCGTCGCTGGGATCCATGATAGGACCGCCGCCGTTTCCAGGGGTAAAAATTATGTCGCCATTATCGGCGAGTGTTGCGGTGACCTTGCCTTCTTTTGCGAGGTTCGCGATGTTCTGATCAGCAGCGAGCGTTGCGGCATCGATCATGATAGTATCGGCAGTCAACGCCGTGCTTTGGTTATTACCAAAAGCAAAACCTGGATCTGCGGTGATTACGGCAGAACCGAGGGTAACAGAAATGGCCGCGACAGTCGCAGCCTTAACAAATTTCGACATTCAACTAACAATTTACAGCGGTGGCACCAGCAAACAGGTTTTGTGTTTTATATGACCTGTAATTTGTTGCATCCGACTCGCGTGTTTGCCCGGGCACCCCAAACTGTAACCGAGTGGCAACCTTCGCTATCTAGCAATCCGGCAATTATTGTGCAGTGCAACGAAGTCAAGAGGCGGTAGTCAAAAGTTCGGCCAAGCGTTCTGGCGATGCGACATCCAGTTCGATCACCCACAAATCGGGGTCGCGCAGTACCCGTTTTTTCCATCGTTCGGTGACTTCAATTTCATCCTCTGGATTCTGCTGAGCAAGCTGCTGCCAGGGTGAACCGCCACCGAGAGATGGAAAGCGTTCGAAAAATGACGGATTTTCACCCCGGACCAGTCCGATCAACAATATCGCGCCTGCAACCGGATCGCCCTTTCGCAAGACCGTCGCAAAATCTCCGCCGATCTGGGCCAGCCGGATGAACGCCGAAACCTGAATCGAACTCGCAAGCCGTGGCTCGGTCATTATATTTGCCTAAGCAGCGTCACGCTCTTCGATATGCGTTAGCAGAGCAAACATCGCATCGCCATCGGCAGCACCGCGCAACTGAGTGCGAAACTTCTCGTCACGGAACAGGCGCGAAATCTCTGCGAGCGCACGCAAATGCGAAGCGCCGTCTTGAGCAGGGGATACCAGCGCGCATACAAGATCGACAGGCTCGTCATCGACTGCGTTATATTCAACCGGCTTTGCGAGCCGCACAAATATTGCAACCGGCATGTCGATTCCGCTAACCTTGCAATGCGGAATGGCCGTCCCGCCGCCAAAGCCTGTAGGCCCCAGCCGCTCCCGTTCGACGAGGCCTTCGTGCACTACATCGGCATTCAGCCCATAATTCTGAGCGGCTATTACGGACAGACGCGCAAGCAGCTCGGATTTGCTTGAACTATGCAAGTCCGCAACGACGGCCCCTTCGACGAGCCTTGAAGAAATACGAATCATATGCTTTTTCATTGCGACCGGCTGGAAACCGGGAAGCAAACCCCAAATGTTTGAATGGATTTACGAAATTGTATAAATAAAGCCGAATTCTAAGGTGTAGATTTTGGTTCAACCCACCCGATCGTGCCATCTTCGCGGCGGTAAACCATATTATGCCGACCAGTTCCAGTATTTTTGAACAATAACGCAGGCGTGTTCCGCAGATCCATTAGCATCACCGCATCGGAAACAGTCGATTCAGGAATATCGACACTCATTTCTGCAACGATCACCGGTGCGTCCGAAGTTGTTGTTTCTATGTCAGCATCACCGCCATCAAATACAGTGTAGGCGGCTTCCTCTGCTTTGAGCGCATGCGCAGACTGGCTGTGATGGTCCTGCAATCTCCGCATGTAGCGCCGAAGCTGCTTCTCAATTCGCTCTGCCGCCTGATCAAAGGCAATATGTGCGGTTTGCGCTTCGCCTCGGCCTTTAAGGACAAGGCCCTGCATAACATGCATCACAATGTCGCTGGTAAACCGCTCGTGCGGTCCGCGCCCGAACGTGCCGTGCGCAGATAATGCCTTGGAAAAATACTTTGACGCGATCCCGGACAACCGAGTCTCGACATGACCTTGCAGTGCTTCACCGGTATCCACCTGATGTCCTGAAACCCTGATATCCATAGCCAGTCTCCTTCTGTTAAAGCGCCCGCCCGGTTTCTAGCCACAGCGCGCCCTGGATGTTCGCAATAAAATCGCGGTGCCGCTCAAGTTCCGCAGGCGAAGCGCTGTGCGGCCTTGGTTGGCGATACGGTCTCGATGTTCGGATAATGCTTGTAGTGGTGAATTCTATATTGGTCGTTGCTTCGTCGACTAACTCCAACCCGATCTGGCGACCGCCGGTGAGTTCAATGTAAAGATGCGCTAAAAGTTCCGCATCAAGCAGTGCGCCGTGCTTCACTCGGTGGCTGCGGTCGATGCCATATCTTGTGCACAGCGCATCAAGGGACAATTTGGCACCTGGATGTCTAACTTTGGCAAGCGCTACGGTATCAACCATCCGGTCCATAGCTATGCCCGGGCGCCCACATTTCTGCAGTTCGTTGTTAAGAAACCCGAAATCGAAGCTGGCATTGTGCGCGACGAGAGGGCTTTCACCCAAAAACGCGATCAGCTCCTCGGCCTTTTCCGAGAAGAATGGTTTGTCCGATAGAAACTTGTCCGAAAGCCCGTGGATGTTTTCAGCCGCTGACGGCATCGGTCTTTTGGGGTTGAAATATGCGTGGTAAACATTGCCCGTCATTACCCGGCCGAACATTTCGATACATCCTATTTCGACCATGCGGTCGCCGTTTAGAGGATCAAAGCCCGTCGTTTCGGTGTCGAAGATTATCTCTCTCATATTAATGCGAATATCGGACCATTTTTAAAGTTACGCAAGACCCGTGCGCAAGCTTTTAACAAGCTCGCGCACTTGCGCTCTGGTTGACTGCAAACTGCCGCCGGTGTCGATGACATGATCGGCGCGCGCGCGCTTGTCGGCATCGTTCATTTGTAATGCCAGAATATGTTCGAAGCGATCAACCGTCATGCCGGGACGTGCAAGTACACGCTCGCGTTGAACTGGTGCTGGTGCTGAAACCACCACAGTCAAATCCACCGCAGCATGGCCGCCTTTTTCAAACAATAACGGGATATCAAAAAGCACGATGTCGTCATGGGCGTGTTCGGCGATAAACAGCGTTCGGCGGCGCGCGACCGCGGGATGGATAATTGCTTCAAGCTTTGCCAGTCGGTCGCGGTCGCCGAGCACTACCGCGCCCAAGGCTCGACGATCGACACCGTCAGGAACAGTGGTACCCGGGAACGCCGCTTCTATTTCGGCGACCAGTTCGCCGCCAGTCGCCTGCATCGCATGGACTGAAGCATCGGCATCGAATACTGCAATCCCCTCATCGGCAAACATTGCAGCGACGGTCGATTTACCCATGCCTATTGAGCCGGTCAGGCCGATGACAAGCGGCTTTGTCATGCGAGCAATTTAGCGCGCAGTTCGTCTTCGCCGTCACTTGGTGGAGCGACGCCAAAAAACAGCTCGAATGCGATAGCGGCCTGACCTACTAGCATTTCCAGCCCGTCCACAGTTTCCAGACTGCGCGCATGCGCTGCTTTTAACAAACCAGTTTCAACAGGCGCATATACCAAATCATAAACCAGAGCATTGTCGGCCAGCGGCGCCAGATCAAGGATAAGCGGGTCTTGGCCTTTCATTCCCAAGGGGCTGGCATTGACCAACAGAACCGCCTCCGGCAAGCGCGCATCGATTGATAACACCCGGCCTTTCAAGCCGAAATGGGCAAGCAGTCCTGCGGCCCGAAGCGCGTTGCGCGCTAAGATTACCACCTCGCCGACATCGGCCTGAGCCAGCGCGAACAGCACTGCACGGGCAGCACCTCCAGACCCGATAACAACAACGGTTTCGCCCACCAAAGATAAATCGGAAATTGGACCATAAAAGCCGCCAGCGTCGCTGTTGGTCGCCGTGAGTGTACCGCGCTCGTCACGGAAGACGACGTTGATCGCGCCAATAGAGTTGCGGACTTCGCCAGGGTCTTCAACATATTCCAGCGCGGCAATCTTGTGCGGAATTGTGATATTGCATCCGCGCCATGCTTCGTCGTCTCTCCGCTCAGCAAAATATTGCCCGAGCTTGTCAGGCTCGATGTCAACAGCTTGATAGCGCGCGACGATTCCCAGCCGGTCGAGCCAGAACTGGTGGATCAAAGGCGACTTGCTATGCCCTATCGGGTGGCCAATGACTTCTGCATAAGCGATCATA
>JBKJLZ010000151.1:0-7417 GCA_046596705.1 Sphingorhabdus sp.
GCGCCGCTGATGTTGGGTATAACGATATGTTCCTCTTTGGTTGGTGCGTGAGTCCCGTCTTCGCGCAATATGGCGGCTACCGGCAGATGTTGTTGGTCGGGCAGTTGCACAAGCTCGCTTGAATCGACACCAAGCCCTGCAGCAATGCGGTTTATCCAGATGAGCGATAAAACGCGCGTTCCCGTTTCCAGCCTGCCGATGGTTTGGGCGGTCGTCGGCGGATTACAGCGAGCAGCAACGTCGGCCAAAGTTAACCCTTTTGCACGGCGAACGTCGCGAATACGGCTGATCATCGAAATCTCCTAAAACCAAATAGGTTTTTCCCTTTCCTACAAGATATCGGAAATGGCAAGATATAAATCTGATTCGAAAAGGAGTTTTCATGCCGCGCAAAGCACTGCAGCCGAAATTTACTGATCCGCGTCCGCTGATCGAGCGTCCGCTTGCTAAACTGACGAATGATAACCGCAAAACCGCTCGAACCGTTACGGTCAACCTTGCCGAGTCACCGCTGTCATGGCTGCACAGTCGCGGCCATCTGACAGACCGGCAATATTTGGCAGGGGAAAAGCTTCGTCGCGATTATGAAATTGCGATGATGGGGCCCAACGTGACGATGCGGTGGGAATGTACCCCGCTGAGTCGGCAAAAGCGCGGCGCGCCAGACGGTCTCAACCAGACCGAACGCATGATTGCGGCCAAAGCCCGTTTTGATGGCGCCCTTGCGGCGCTTGGGCCGGACCTTGCTGACATTGCTTGGCGGGTGATCTGTGCAGGAGAGGCGATGCCCGTGGCCGAACGCGAAATGGCGTGGCCGGTGCGGTCTGGAAAACTGGTGCTCCGGATCGCGCTTGACAGGTTGGCCGTTTTTTACCGGTTGCCGGGGTGATGGGCCTCCGCACCACCGTGGTTTGTCGCTCCTATAAGAGCCTCGATCATCGCGATGTGGCGCGGTTTGCCGGTGGCCTCGTCGGCTGCTGCGATAAAGTTTCCGTCGATGCGCATGGAAACATAACCATGAATAAGCGAAGAAAGCGCGACCAGCTTGGTAGTTGCGGTATCGCGTTGTACGCTGGGCAGCGCGGCAACATCATCCCCGACAGAGTCATACATTCCGTTGATTATGCTCGAAAGCGCGGCGACGCTATCGTCGAGCATATCCATGCGCCACATCATCCGGTAGCGATTAGGATAAGCGAGGCCATAAGCCACATAGGCATCGGCCAATGCTACGATGCGCTCTGCAGGTGTCGTCGCTTTTTCGCGCGCCAAATTAGCTCCCGCAATCATCTCCTCGAAACAGCGAACGGCGATCGCTGTCAGCAGTGCGCGGCGGTCGGGAAAATGATTGGCGGGCGCGGCATGCGATACGCTTGCCGCTCGCGCCGTCGCTCTTATTGTCACGCCTTCGATACCGACCGCGTCGAGAATAACGAGCGCGGCATCGATCAGCGCCTGCGCCAGCGAGCCATGATGTTTACCTCTCTTCATCTATTTATATTGACACTGTCTATATGGAAATGCAAATTGACAGTGTCAATTGGAGTCATTCATGCGTTTTCCCGTAATTCTTGCGCTGTGCGTCCTGCCGTTTGGGCTGCTTACGCCGATATTAGAGATCAGCCCGACCCACGTGTTCAATCCCGATTGGCCCGGGCACGCACGCCTGCACGTGGCATGGCAACTTGTGACCAATAGCGCCTTGGCGCTGCTCTGCGTGTGGCTGGCCTGGCGTCGGGGTAAGGCAAGGCTTGCCGCGACAATCGCTCTCATCGTGACGGGCGGCTTTCTGTTCGCATTCGCGCTGAGCCGATTTTACGGCGGTACGATGCAACATAGCGATGGCAGCGAGCTTGCCATAAGCGGGATCAATGTTGCGGTTGCGCTGATGACGGCGTCGGCGATCGGCCTTGCCGGATTGTTGGCCACCAAGGATAAAAGCGCGGGCCCATGAGCCACGAAATGCCGATAAAGCGGCGATCCCGAATGGCGCTTGTTGCAATCATCGACTCTGACGACGCGGCGACCTTGGCACGGCTGTAGGCAATCCTGCCAAACCACGCGCTCGTGCAAACGCCGCTGCCCGTTGAAATTGACAAGCCAGTTGGAGTGGGTCGCGCGATAATCCGGGACTTCCCGAAACTCACCACGCGTCAGCAAGCCATCCTTCCGCTCTTGCTCCAGAATCGCTCCAACAAGGAAATCGGCCGTATCCTTACGATCTCCCATTTCACCGTCAGAAGTCACGTGTCGCAGCTGCTCCGTGCACTTGAGGTCCCTTCGCGAAAGGTCGCGATAGCGCTGATGCAGGGCTATCCCGCCGACTTCCCGACATCGGCATGCAGTAGATGCGTCAGTCGGCATGGTTGAGATGTGCAGCAGGTCGAAGTGCGCTAGCTTCGCGCAAATGACAAATTTCGAAACCTGAAAAGCCCGATTGACGGATTATGCGTCCATCCCCTCAACCCGCATCGCCAACTCAAGCCAGCGCTCTTCGGCAGCATCTTTTTCCGCCCGCAGCATTTCGCCCTTCGCCATCAACTCGGCAAAACGCGCCGGATTGCGAGTGTAGAGCGCGGGGTCGGCCATCTCGGTCGCTGCGGCTGCAATCTCGGCGTCGATTGTTTCAATGCGCTTGGGCAGTAGATCGTAGTCGCGCTGGTCCTTGTACGAAAGCTTTGCAGGGCGTTTTTCTGTTGGATTTGGGGAGGGTGGGGCGACCGTGAACTTACTGACATTTCTGCGGGTTTCGGGCTTATCGCGTCGGTCCCGTTTTGCTTCCCAATCGGCATAGCCGCCAGCAATGATGTCGACATTGCCAGAACCGTCGAGGCCAAGCGTAAGCGTCACCGTGCGATCAAGGAAATCGCGGTCATGGCTGACGATCAAGACGGTGCCGTCATAATCGGCAATCACTTCCTGCAACAGGTCGAGCGTTTCAAGGTCGAGATCGTTGGTCGGCTCGTCGAGCACCAGCAAATTTGCTTCGCGGGCAAATTCGCGCGCCAGCAATATGCGCGACTGCTCGCCGCCGGACAATGTGCCGATGCGCGCCTCAATCAATTCAGGGTCGAACAGAAATTCCTTAAGATAGCCCTGCACGTGCTTTTTGACCCCGCGCACCATTATCCAGTCGCTGCCGTCGGCGAGAACATCGCGCACTTTCTTATCGGGCGAGAGCAATTTGCGTTGCTGGTCGATTACGATGCCGGTCAGCGTTTTGGCGAGCTTTACGCTGCCGCTATCGGGCGCTAATTCACCCGTTAGCATCCGGATTAGCGTGGTCTTCCCAGTGCCGTTCGCGCCGACAATGCCGATCCGGTCGCCTCGCTGGATGCGCAAGGTGAAATCCTTAATTATAGCTCTTTCGCCAACGGGGGATTGAAAGCTCTTACATACAGCTTCGGCATTGATGACGGTCTTGGTCTTGCTGTCGTCGTTCGATGCAGCCAGCTTGGCAGTGCCTTGCGGCCCCATCATTGCCGCACGGGTTGCACGCATTTCCCACAGCTTTGCCAGCCGCCCCTGATTGCGCTTGCGCCGCGCGGTCACGCCGCGTTCCAGCCAGTGCGCTTCGATCTTAAGCTTGGCATCCATCCGGTCGGCATTGCGAGCATCTTCGGCATAGACTCGTTCGGTCCACGCATCATAGCCGCCAAAGCCGATTTCGTTGCGGCGAAGCAAACCGCGGTCGAGCCAAAAGGTTTGCTTGGTAAGTCGAGTCAAAAACGTCCTGTCATGGCTAATTACCATGAATGCGCCCTTGTAGCGCATTAGCCATTCTTCAAGCCATTCAATTGCAGCAAGGTCGAGATGGTTGGTCGGTTCATCGAGCAGAAGCAAATCGGGTTCGCTTGCCAGCGCTCGGCAAATCGCAGCACGGCGCCGTTCGCCGCCGCTGGCGGTTGCCGCTTCACGACCGAGGTCGATACCCAGCTGATCGGCAATTGCGCGGACTTCATGCTCGGCCGGGCCGCGCACACCATGGACGGCAAAATCGAACAGCGTCTTGAACGGCGCAAAATCGGGGTCCTGGTCGAGCATTACAATGTTAGTGCCCGGAACGACGACTCGATTGCCTTTGTCAGCTTCGACCGAGCCGGCGATCAACTTCATCAAAGTCGTTTTGCCAGCACCATTGCGCCCGATCAGCGCAAGCCGGTCACGCGCGCCAATAAAAAGGTCGATATCCTTGAACAGCCAGCCACCGCCCTGCTGCAGCGCAAGGCCTTCAAACGCAAAGATCGGTGGTTGCTTCATGGTCGGGGCGGATAGGGGGAAGCGTGGTTAGCAGCAAGCGCAATTGTGCTCCTGCGAAGGCATGAGCGGAGACAGTATTGCGCCATTACTCCAACGCTCCTGCCTTCGCAGGAGCACAGCCAGCTATCGTTACGGTTGACGGCAACTTTTTCATCAAGCATTGCCATGCGATGCGCACAATCTATCTCAACGGCCAGTATATCCCTGAAACTGAAGCGAAGATCTCGGTTTTTGACCGGGGCTTTCTGTTTTCGGACTCGGTCTATGAAGTGGTATCGGTTTTGGGCGGCAAGCTCGTCGATTTCGACGGCCATGTCCGCCGCTTGGCACGCTCTTTAAACGAGCTCGGTATAGCAGGCGCACCGGGCGCTGACGATTGGCTGAAAATCTGCCGTGAAGTGGTCAACCGTAATGCCGTCGAAGAAGGAATGATCTATTGGCAGGTTACGCGCGGCTCTCCAGCCGACCGCGATTTTGTATTCCCGCCAGCTGCAACGAACCCGACGATTTTGGCGTTCACACAAAGTCGCGTTATTGCCGATAACCCGGCAGCCATAACGGGCATCAGGGTAATTACGCTACCCGATTTGCGCTGGGGCAGGGCTGATATCAAGACTACCCAGTTGCTGTACGCGTCACTGATGAAAAACGAGGCTATTGCGCAGGGCGCCGATGACGCATGGATGACCAGAAACGGACTAATAACCGAAGGCACCGCGCAAAACGCGCATATACTGACCAAAGAGGGAGTGCTTGTCACGCATCCGCTTACTCGAGATATCCTGCACGGCATCACGCGTGAAGCGATGCTGCCACTGTTGTCAGGCGGCATCGAAGAACGCGGATTTTCGGTGGATGAGGCGGAAAATGCTGCTGAAGCATTCGTTTCGTCGGCATCTGGGTTTATCATGCCGGTGGTCAGCATTAACCGGAAAGCTATAGGTGACGGCGCTCCGGGCCCGGTCGCCACCGCTTTGCGCGCCGCATATATCGACTGGGCACGACAAACCGCAATTTAATCATTGTCTTAAAGAGCCGCTCCGTTCATCGCAGGTTAGGCTCGGCTGGTGCAACGGGCGCAAATCGATCCAACGATTTTAGAGGACAACCCTATGAAAAATATGATGCTTTATGCTGCCGCCGCTCTCGCCGGATGCGCGCCCGTTGCCGCCTCTGCCGCTGAAATCCATATCGAGGCGAAGAACCCGGTTGTCGAACTATCGGTGGTCGAGGTTATCGAAAGCGCGCCCGATACGGCAACATTTTCAACAGGCGTCGAAACCAGCGCTCCCACTGCCTCCGCCGCATTGCGCCAGAATTCGGCTGAAGTTGCGAAGGTAATCGCACAGTTGCAAAAGCTCGGGATTGCAGAAAAAGACATACAGACCAGCGGTGTCAATCTGAACGCCGAATATGATTACATTCAGGCGACTCAGAAAAACCGGTTCAAGGGTTACCGCGTGTCCAACCAGGTTCAGGTCAAATTGCGCGATATTTCAAAGCTTGGCAATATTATGGACGCGGTGGTCGTGTCCGGCGCAACCAACATCAACGGACCATATTTTTCGATTGATAATGACAGCGACGTGAAAAAATCCGCACGCGCACGAGCGTTAGTCAATGGTAAGGCGCAGGCTGAAGTGTACGCGAAAGCCAATGGTTATGACTCTGTGCGACTGCTTTCGGTTGCAGAGGGCATCAGCGGGCGGTCGCCGGGACCACAACCGATGATGAAAAGCTTCGACGTCGCTGAACAAGGTGGATCGGTACCAATTGCTCCCGGCCAGATTGGCACATCGGTAGTGTTGGCGCTTCAGTATGAAATGGTACGCTGAAGCCAAGCCTCGCTAGCGCAAACATTACCAGGAGGTTGACGGGCCATTCAGTTTGAGTTCAATGCCTCATGGCTAGAGCGACCTCATGATGAAAAAACCCGCAATCTTTGCTGCACTGGCGCTGGCCCTCCTGTCAGCGGATATGTCCTTTGCTTCCCGGCAACGTGAGCAGGATGATGTCCGTGAGGACACGCGCAACGGTAAGGTGAAGAAGTTCCGGCAAATCGAGTCGTCGATTGTGCAACGGATGCGTGGAATGCAATATCTGGGCCCCGAATATGATTCGGCGGCTCAGGTATATCGTTTGAAGTTCATCAACGGTGACCGCGTAATATTCGTTGACGTAGATGCGCGCACTGGCGAGATTTTACGGCAACGCTGATAGGATTTTGCGCCCGGGCGGCTTATCTGCTAGCCCAATCCGGTAATCAGATAAGCTATCAAAGGGCAAAGCATGCGCATCCTTATCGTTGAAGACGAACCAACACTTGGGCAACAGTTGAAATCGACCATGGAAAGTGCCGGCTATGCCGTTGACCTGTCGGTCGATGGCGAAGACGGACATTATATGGGTTCGACCGAAAATTACGACGCCGTTGTCCTCGACTTGGGCCTTCCGGAAATCGACGGGCTGACTGTGCTCGATCGGTGGCGTAAGGAGGGCCGAAAATTCCCGGTTTTGGTACTTACAGCACGCGATAGCTGGTCAGACAAGGTTGCAGGCCTCGACGCCGGTGCCGACGATTATCTCGCCAAGCCTTTCCAGACCGAAGAATTGATTGCCCGTTTACGCGCGCTTATCCGCCGTGCGTCCGGCAATGCTTCTTCTGAACTGACCGTGGGCGAAGTCCGGCTCGATACGCGCTCGGGCCGAGTGACGCTTGGTGGGCAGCCGGTCAAACTCACCGCTCAAGAATATAAGCTTTTGTCCTATCTGATGCACCACAAAGGCAAGGTCGTATCGCGTACCGAGTTGATCGAACATATCTACGATCAGGATTTCGACCGTGATTCAAACACGATTGAAGTTTTTGTTACTCGCATCCGCAAAAAGCTTGGTCAGGACGTTATCTCAACCATCCGTGGCCTTGGGTACAGTCTCGAGGAACCGGTCAGCTGAACCAGCACGCCGCCATCGAAGCGGCATCGCCAAACCCTCTGGGCTGGCGAGCCCAGCTGCAAAGTACTGGCTCGCTCAGCAGACGAATGATCGTGATCGCTGCTGCTTGGATCACGATATTATTGATTGGCGGAGGCATAGCTCTCGACCGCGTGCTGACAAGTTCCGTCGAGCGTAACTTTGATAACCAGCTCGAATATGT
>JBKJLZ010000247.1:0-3391 GCA_046596705.1 Sphingorhabdus sp.
TCATATCCTGAACGGCTTGCGAGTATTGCCGACGAAGCGTTACCAGCCGCCCTGCGGAACCGCCATCTTGAATGGCGGCGATACGCTGAATTTCGCTACCCAGTCGTTCCATTTTGGTAATGTTTTCGGCAATCTTCTCGCGGTGCATATCAACTCCAGTCCCAGATGATGCGTCGATATCGCAAACACATGTAAACAAAAGGTAACTCACTCATAATTTAGCGAATTTATTGCAATATGAACGCGTTTCTCCACTTCGGCACGAGGCAAGCCCGCCGGAATTTCGTCGCCGACTTTATAGGTGATTGTACCGCTGCGTTTTATCCAGCTTTGCCGGGGCATGACTTTGCCGCTGTCTACAGCCACCGGCACAACAGGCACGCCTAGCATCTTGTAAAGCCCGGCAAAGCCCGATTGCAACGTAGGTCGCTCACCTCGCACAACCCGAGTACCTTCGGGAAAAATGATAATTGGGCGGCCATCGGCAAGCAGAGCACGCGATGTTGCCAGCATTTGCCGGAGGGCGGCAGCTCCCCCATCGCGGTCAACGGGTATCATTCCGTAAGCCAGCGCAGCCTTTCCCCAGAACGGGATATCGAAAAGCTGTTTCTTCGCAACGACCGATGGCCTGGCAAATTGTCGCGGCATGTCAATCGTTTCGAACATGCTTTCATGTTTGATCGCATACAACACCGGGCGATCGGCAAGCGCACCATCGACTTTGACATTGATGCCCAAGATCCAATGAGCGCAGAAATATTGATAGCGGCTCCATCCACGCACCGCCCAGCGCATTAGGGGCTTTGAAACAAGGCTGCCGGTAAAAGCAGTGACCGCGTGAAACAACGAACCGCTGAAGAAAACCAGAATATACAGGGCGGATCGGAATGGCCCAAACATCGTCATATACCAAGCAGTGACGCAACCGCGCGCAACCAGTATTTATTGTACTCGGTAAACAATATTCCCAATGGCGGCTTCGTCGAAACCGCATCGTTCGTTACCGTTATGCCGGCAGGTAAAGCGCGGTCAAGTTCGAACCGTGCGCGGCGCATGTGCCAGTCATGCGTTACCAGCCGAAGCGTTTTAACCTTGTTCCGCGCCGCCCAACGTGCGGTTTCCAAAGCATTCGAACGGGTATCCACTGACTGGAAACCAAGATCGATGCAACATTCGAATTCCGACATCGACCGGTCGTACTGGGCGGCAAGTTCCGCTGGCTTGACGTCGCGGTCGACACCAGAAATCAACATTTTACGAGCTTTGCCTGCTTCCAGCACTTCGAGACCTCGGTCGATCCGTTGCGCGCCGCCCGTCAGAACGACAACCGCGTCAGTCCTTATCATCGCCGCCGGCTGCGGCAAAAGTAGAGCAAACCAGACAAAACCAAGCGCCCAGGCCAACAATATAAAAGCTAAAACTCTTCTAATCATAACATCTTCTTAAGTGCCGACACCACCGTCCAGCGCGCCATAAGCATTGCCATTGCCGTTACCGCAAGCGGAATAAGTGCAAGGCCAATCCAGCCATACCAGGGCAGCGAAGCGCCTGCGAGCAATCCGGGTTCGATATCGGCAAACCTGTTCCCTAATGTCAGGACAATGATCGTGGCCGCTGCAAAACCCAGAACACCGCCCAACAGCGCATCCAATGCAACCCGACGCTGGAACAGGCGGGCGGCCTGAACATCGGTACCGCCCATCATGTGCATGATGAGGATCGTTTCGCGGTGTGTATTCAGCGCGCTTCTGACCGCCAACACCACGACAGCTGAGGTAGCAATCAGCAGCAGTACGAGAATTGCAGCTGCCAGCCAGACGAGCGAAGACATCAATGCAAAGAACGGGGCCATCCAACTGCTATGCGTATCGAGCCGCGTAACCGGCGCAAGTGGTGCCAAAGCCGTCTGCAATTTTCTAAGCGTCGTGGCATTCGGCACAGCATTAAAGCGGATATCGACCAAGGCCGGAACCGGAATGTCCGCATCGATCACGCCCTTACCAAGCCAAGGCTCCAGCATATCCCGCACTTGCGCATCGGGTACCGATGCTACTTCGCTTATCCCTGGAAAACCGCGCAATTTTTTGGCCACAGCGGCTCGCTGAGCGGAGCGCGCTGCGGGATCGGCCTCGATAATCTGCAATGTCGCACGCTGCGCTAGGTCGTCACTACCCTGCCGTGCTCCGTTGGCTAGCGTCAGCCCAGCGGCGGCGGCCAGCAACGTCAGGAACATCATGATCGCAATCACCCACGGCATCGGCCCCGACAGCCGTCCTTCGGGGATCAGCTTGCGGTCGTGCTGCGGCAGGGCGAAGTCAAGCAGCATCGTCAGTTCTCAGCACCAACGGACGCGGAGGATGTTTCAGCGAACCAGTCGGATCGGATAGCCGCCCCTTGTCGAGCCGCATCATCTGTGCGCCGTCAATTTCCTGAAGCAAATGAATGTCGTGGGTGGCGACCACCACCGTGGTCCCCAGCCGGTTTAGCGCCGCGAACAGTCGCAACAACCGCCGCGCCATATCGGGGTCGACATTGCCCGTCGGTTCATCAGCCACCAGCACCTCGGGTCGACCGATAACCGCACGTGCAATGGCCACCCTCTGTTGTTCGCCACCCGACAACGTAGCTGGCCGGGCGTCGGCGCGCTCGTTGAGACCAATCCACGCTAGCATCTCGGCTACCGGGCTTTTCAGGTCCTTTTCCTGAATTCCCGCAATCCGCAACGGCAGCGCAATATTGTCGAAGGCTGACAGATGCTGCACCAACCGGAAATCCTGAAACACCACACCAATGCGGCGTCGGAAGCCCGGCAGCCGCTCGCGCGGCAAAGTGACCGCGTCATGGCCGAACATGCGGATCGCGCCTCGGCTAGGTCTGTGCGCCAGATAAAGCAATTTTAAAAGCGACGTCTTGCCAGCACCCGACGCGCCGGTTAGAAAATAAAAGCTGCCAGGATAAAGCGTGAAGCTGAGGTCGGTCAGCGTCTCCGCCCCCGTTCCGTATCTGAGCCCCACATTATCGAATTCCACGACGCTTTGCATTAGGCCATCAGATGGCACAATCGCTGTTGCCACGCAAAGCGTATTAACCAGTTGTTCGGGCTTCGCCCCCCGCCGTCCACAGCATTTTATGACAGCAGGGTTGCAACATGGCGCTCGCTGATGTTTATGGTTAGCAATGCTGCTCGTTTGCCCCTCCTGCCGCACTCGCTACGCTGTTCCCGATGGTGCCATTGGTGTGGATGGTCGTCAGGTCCGTTGCGCCAGTTGCAAGCACAGCTGGTTTCAGGAAGGCGCAGTCCTACCTGTTGCACCTGCGCCTCAAGTTGTAGCACCATCAATCGTTGCTCCACCGGTTGCCGTTGCTGTTCCTTCGCAATCGGAGCCGGAAC
>JBKJLZ010000283.1:0-3494 GCA_046596705.1 Sphingorhabdus sp.
AAAAATGTCGTAACAAACAGAACCAGGCCGAGCGCAAACGCGGCCAGCGTGTGAGGACTGCCGAAGTCCTGATCGCCGGTCAAAAGTGCAACAATCTGAACCGTCACAGTGGTAATCGTGTCGAACGGATTGGCGGTCAGATTGGCGGTATAGCCAGCGGCCATCACCACAATCATCGTCTCGCCAATCGCACGGCTGACCGCGAGCAATATGCCACCGACTACGCCGGGCAGGGCTGCGGGTAACAGCACATTCTTGATCGTCTCGCTTTTGGTCGCACCCATGGCAAGCGACCCGTCGCGCATGGCGTTTGGCACTGCGGCAATACTGTCATCCGACATTGACGACACCAATGGAATAATCATTACGCCCATCACAATGCCGGCCGCTAGAGCATTGTCGGACGCGGCATTGCTTACACCAAGCATGACGGCAAAATCGCGGATTGCAGGGGCAATTGTCAGCGCGGCAAAATATCCATAGACCACTGTTGGCACGCCGGCGAGGATTTCCAGGATTGGCTTCATCCACTTGCGCACGTTCGATGACGCATATTGCGTAAGGAAAATCGCACTCATCAACCCAAGCGGAATGGCGACAATCATCGCGATAATCGCGCCAATGAAAATAGTACCCCAAAACAGCGGGATTGCGCCGTAGCCATTATCCGCACCAGCGGTCACTACGCTCTTCGGGTTCCAGCTTGTGCCGAACAGAAATTCGAATGGTGATACCATCGAAAAGAAACGCCACGATTCAAAAATAAGTGAGGCGAAAATGCCGATTGTGGTCAGGATGGCGACGAGTGATGCAACCAATAGTGCACCCATCACCAGTTTTTCGACTTTGTGACGCGCTCGAAAATCGGGTTTCAGGCGGGTAAAGGCAAATGCGCCGCCCGCAAACAGCAACAGCATGCTCGCAGCAAAACCAAGCCATTGATAATAGGACAACGCTTGTTCGTAGAGCGGGACCAGTGCAGCGCTGCCGTTCTGGAACGCGGTGCTCTGGACCCCTTGGGCTATGGCGCGTGCTTCGGACAGGATCGCTGCACGAGCGAAGGGGTCTTGCGGTAAATCCGCTGCAACCGGAGCCGACAATACCATGTTGGTTATCAACGCTGGCGATATGGCCTGCCATATAAATATGAAAATTACCGCCGGTACCACCGTGCACACAGCGACGAACCAACCATGATATGTTGGCAGACTGTTGACCTGTCCGCGCGAACCGCCTCTGCTTGCGCGCACAAACGATGCGGCCCGGGCACGTCCAAAAATCCAGCTCACCAGACCGAGGCCAAGGATCAGGAATAGCAACGCCGTTCCAGTCATTTCCTTAAGCTAGCCCCCCTTGGCCGAAACTGTGCATTATGCGTAGACCTGCACCCCTAACGGGTGTGGAACGAACCGCGAGCGTTGACCCCGGATTCGCGTTTAAGTCCCATAGACGCGATGGATGTTGCAGATTTATTTCAAATCGGCGCCGGTCATTGCTGTCATGCCGGTCGCTGTGGCCTTGGCCGTTGCGCGGTCGGCATCGGTCGACGCAATCATACCGATTTTCGTAAGATATCCGCCCAAAGCGCCACCGTTGACGAACTCCATGACGAATTCCTTGATGCCCGGAATCTTGTCGATGTGCGCCTTTTTCACATAGATAAACATCTTGCGCGCGCCGGGATAGCTGCCGTCGGAGATAGTGGCAATCGTCGGGGTCACTCCGTCCATGACGATGCCGTGCACCTTCGATGCATTTTCTTCCATATAGCTATAACCGAATATGCCCAGCATGTTTGGATTTGCGTCGAGTTTCTGAACGATCAAATTGTCGTTCTCGCCTTGCTCCTTGAATGCGCCATCGGTTCGTATTTCGGTACAAACGGCTTTATACTTGTCTTCGTCGCTGTCTTTTAGTGCCTTGGTGGCAGCATCAGTCTTGCAGCCTGCTTCCATAATCAGCTCATGAAATGAATCGCGCGTGCCCGAAGTCGTTGGCGGTCCGAAAACCGAGATCGGTAACTTCGGCAGCGAAGGGTTCACGTCCGACCACAGTTTTGCGGTTTGCGGCTTGCCGAACGGATTGGCGGCGAGTGCCTTGTAAACATCGGCAGTACTCAAAGCGAATTTCTGTCCTTTGTTCGATTGTGCCAGTGCCAAGCCGTCGATTCCGACCTGTATTTCGACGATCTCTGTCACGCCGTTCTTCTTGCAATTTTCGAACTCGCTCTTCTTCATGCGCCGCGATGCGTTGGTGATATCGGGGGTTTCGGCGCCAATGCCTTTGCAGAATTGTTCCATACCCCCCCCAGTGCCGGTCGATTCCAGAACGGGCGACTTGCGGGACGGGTCGGCTTTGACGAATGCTTCCGAAGCCGCCTTTGCAAAAGGAAACACCGTGGATGATCCGACAATACGGATTTCCTGCCGCGATCCGCCTGCCGCACCGCCGGTGCTGGCCTGATCCTGACATGCCGAAAGCGCGAGTGCACTGATGGCGATGAGCGAAATTCTCTTCAGCATAGAATATAGTTCCCGAGATTATGTTGGCTGTAGCTGCGAAGCGTTCAAAGGGGCCATTAGACCGGACAGATGGCGGATAAGTGACTCTGTTATGACAAATATATGACGCAATTATGGGATCGTGGGATCGGCAACCACAGGCAGTAGAACTGACACTTTAGTCCCTTGGCCCAGCACGCTTCGTATCTCCAGATGTCCTCGATGCCGGTCGACGATATGCTTGACCAGCGACAGCCCCAATCCCGTTCCGCCAACCAATCGGCTGCGGCCTGAGTCGACACGGTAGAAACGCTCGGTTAGCCGAGGCAAATGCTCGGGCGCGATGCCGTCACCCTGGTCGGCCACTGTAAACGTCAACATCGCCCCCGACCGTGACGGTTCAAGCGTCACCGCAACTGGCGTTCCGGCTCGCCCGTATTTCATCGCATTGGTGACAATATTGTTGGCCAACTGCCGCAATTGTCCTGCATCGCCCATTACCGGCTGGACATGATCGGTGACGTCGAGCGCAATGTCGCCGCCTCGCTCTTTCTGGCTGTTGCGCAACTGGTCGATGGTTTCGATAACAATTGCTGAAAAATCGACCGGGGTTTGCGGCGGGTCATATTTTTCTGCTTCGATCCGCGATAGCGACATAAGGTCGCGCACTAGCGCCTGCATTCGGTCGGTTTCCTTGGCCATGATGCCCAGGAACCGCGCCCGTGTTTCAGGGTCATCGCCGGCAGCCGGGTCGTCCAGCGTTTCGATGAACCCTTTGACGGCGGCCAGCGGCGTCAACAATTCATGGCTGGCGTTGGCAACAAAATCGACCCGCATTTTTTCCGCTGCTTGTGCACTCGACCGGTCAGCCAGATGGACAAGCTTTTGCCCCTGTCCGATAGACTGGATTCGCATGTCCCAAAGTTGTGTTTGCTGGCCGATTCCGCTCAACCGGATCGGGTGGCCGGTGTGATCCGCGTCGGGGTCCGAAAG
>JBKJLZ010000332.1:0-3007 GCA_046596705.1 Sphingorhabdus sp.
CGCCCCGACGATAGGCGTCAACGCATAGTTCGCGGTGCGCGTGCCAACGGTCACTTGTACGAAATTAGCATTGGCGTCGGTGGTGGAAGCCGTAGTTCGCGCCTTGTCCACATAAAATCTGATGCTGCCCACTGCGTCGCATGCCGTTTCGGCCGCAACTGTTATAGCCAAGCCACCACCATCATTACTGAACCGCGTTTCATTAGCGATGAATGCACGCGCAGCCGCACCTGCGCGACTGCATGTTCCGGTTAACCCATCCAGCTGGCTGGCAGCGGCAAGCGCCGCCTGGTCTGCAGCGTTTTGCAGCTCTGTATCCATCGCAGCCAGCCGCGCATAATCGAACGCGAGGCCACCAATTCCAATCAACGCAGTCAAAGCCAATGCGATCGTCGGAGCCACAGCACCGCTCTGGTCGCTCAACATTGTCTTTTTCACTCCGGCCTGCACGTCGATTGCTCCTTCGACTAATAAGTTAGTTTGATCCGCTGCTACCCGAACCCGAGCCGCTACCCGAACCACCGGTCGTCGTCTTCACGCCGACCGGCTTTTTCACTGTACCCTTGCGATAACGTTCCTGCCCCGCTGCGGTCTGGCTGCCACTTGCCACGATCGCTTCTTCATAGGTGGGTTCCGGATTAACGATATGCGCTGCATAATTAGCCTTGGCGGCGTTTCCGAGGCCGATATCATTTGGCGTGCAGGCCGCGACTGTCATCAAGGCCGTAAAAGCTACAAAAATGCGCTTAATAGTCATAATCACCAGCCTTCTTGGTTGCCGTGGATTTCGCGCCTTCCGGCGGCGGGGCGTTGGGGTTGGTCGGGTCGACACCGACCGCCTTGTCGGTGCGACCAAGCAGGAACAATTCGCCCTCGCTTGGATTTTGCACGCGGTCGGTGGGCAACTGGATCCGGTCGGCCTTGACCGGCTGCACGAGACGCGGGGTTACCACGATGACCAGTTCAGTTTCGCCCTTGGTGAAGCCCGACGAGCGAAATAGCGACCCTATAATTGGGATCGAGCCCAACAAGGGCACCTGACGAACGGTCGTTGCGAAATCCCTTCGGATCAGTCCCGCGAGCGCAAATGATTCGCCGTCGCGTAGTTCAAGAACGGTGTTTGCACGGCGTGTCTGCAAGCCAGGTATAGTCAGGCCATTAACGGTTATCGATGCGCTTGGGTCAATCGAGCTGACCTCCGGCTCGACTTGCAAATTAATGATACCATCGGCCAGCACGGTTGGTGTAAACGCAAGACTAACGCCAAAGGGTTTGAACTCAACGGTTATGCCGCCGGCATTTCCACCGCCGCCGCCACCGCCGTTGCTTTGCTGAACCGGTACGGGGAATTCCCCGCCTGCAAGAAACGACGCGGTCTCACCCGAAAGCGCAACCAGCGTTGGTTCAGCTAATGTCTTGACCAGCCCTTTGCGCTCGAGCGCGTCGAGCGTTGCATTGATGTTCAGACCAAACGCGCTGAACGCCTTGCGGAATACGCCAAAGCTATTGGTTATGGAATCGAGGCGCAAGATGCCCTGACCGTTGGCTGGGTCTGGAGTCAGCCCAGCACCATTGCCAGTTGCCGAGCCAAAGGTTCCGCCGTCACTGCCGGTAAACCCGCTAAAGCCGATCTGCTTACCGGTTTGCCGGTTAATCTCGGAAAAGCGAACCTCCAGCATTACCTGCTGGCTAGCCCCTACTGACATCATGTTGATGACATTGTCGCCAGCATAGGTCTTGGCCAGTTGCATCGCGCGGTCGACCGCAGGACCGTTGGAGACGACGCCGGTAAGCACCACCGCTTCATTCGAAATGCGAGCGCCGATTTTCTCACCTGGAATCAATTCCGACATTTGCCGCCGTAGCGACACGATGTCCGGCCCGACCGCGACATCGACCACCGAAATAACATTGTTGCTGCTGTCGTAAATGGTGAGACTGGTTGTACCCATTTTCTTACCAAGTACGTAGAGCGAGCGGTTGGTGATCGGCACAATATCCGCGATTTCGGGGTTGCCGACCATTGCCTTGGAAAAGGGCCGATCAACGGTTACGACCTGACTTTTATTCAGCGGCACATCCAGTTGCCCGGCAAGTAACCCGGCGTCGGATGAATAGCTTTGTGCAAGGACGCTTGGCGCGTAGGCTGTGCAAAGCGTCACCACCGCCAGCCCTGCGAGAACTGATTTTTTCATGCACTTAATACCCCCTGTGGCGCTTGACATCATATGCCGAACTTGCCGTTCCCCGCACAATTTCAACTGAAACCGAGTTGGCCGGACGCGGTCTCGCGACCGCTACAGCGCCCCGGCGTGTACCGGTGGCTGCGGGCATGGGCATCGTGGGATATGGAAAAGGGTTAGCGGCAAAAGCTGGTGCGGTGCGGCGTTCGCCAGTACCGGCATACAGGCTAGGGCTCGTGTTGCCCTGACCAAGATCGCGAGTGCCGACCGTCGACGAAGCAAATTCATCCTGATTCTGCGCATTGCGAAGCGCCATCGATAATGTCCCTACTTGTCCCGCCAGTGCTAGTTTTTGAGCGCCTTGCTGATCAACCGAGAGCGTCGCAGTTTTGCCGACCACGACTTCGGTTTTCTTTTCGCTAGGTTGCTGATCAATCGCGATCACTCGAATATTTTGCAACAAGATATCGGTGACGGGATCAACCTCCCCGACCTCGCCATCCAGCTTGGGTGTTCGAGTCAGCAATATGTCAACGCGGTCACCGGGAAGGACAAAGCCTGCAACGCCGGCAACATCGTTTATGCGAACAGCAACGGCGCGCATATCGGTTTCGATTAATTCGGAAAGACTGGCACGACCTCCAAACCCGGTGATCTTGCCAGGAAGTATGGGTTCGCCCGCTTCTATAGGGCGAAGGACAACGCGCGGCTGGGCAGCACCATAAAGTCCTTTGAGGGACTGGAATGCGCCCGCGGGCAAAGACGTCGAGGGCCAGCTGACCATGCGGATATTTTCAGCAGTAAGCGTCGCACCATAGTCAATG
>JBKJLZ010000195.1:0-3092 GCA_046596705.1 Sphingorhabdus sp.
AACTGGCTAAGTTCCTCGAGGGTTTTCGGTTCGTCGACCAAACGGCGCTCACTCAGGATGTGCTTTTCACGATCGTTCAGACTATCAAGCGCCTCGGATAACATTGCGTGGCGCATGTCGTCCTCCTGCGCCTCGGCAACTCGCTGGTCCTGCAACGGCTCGTTGTCGACCAGCCAATCCTGCCATTGACCGTCACCGTCTTCGCGCATCGGGACGTTAAGCGATGTATCACCGCCCATCGCCATGCGGCGATTCATGTTATTAACTTCTTCCTCGGACACGCCCAAGTCGGTCGCGATTTTGCTAAGCGTTGCCTGATTTAAATCACCTTCTTCAAATGCTTGAAGGTTGTTCTTCATACGGCGTAGGTTGAAGAAAAGTTTCTTCTGCGCAGCCGTCGTGCCGATCTTGACCAAGCTCCAACTGCGCAGAATAAATTCCTGCATCGACGCGCGAATCCACCACATTGCATAGGTTGCCAGGCGAAAGCCGCGGTCAGGGTCGAATTTCTTCACGCCCTGCATCAGACCGATATTTCCTTCGGAAATCAGCTCGGAAACCGGCAAGCCGTAGCCGCGGTAACCCATTGCGATTTTCGATACGAGACGCAGATGTGAGGTGACTAGCTGTTCTGCAGCTTTGGAGTCGCCATGTTCCTGAAAACGCTTGGCGAGCATATATTCCTGCTCTGGTTTCAGAACAGGAAATTTCCGAATTTCACTCAAATATCGGTTGAGGCTGACGTCCCCCCCAAGGGCAGGGATTGTGGCCGGAACATTCTTCTTAACAGACATGTTTTCCTCTTTCATTGTGCTCTCCGCCGGGCCTCTTCAAGCACCCTTTGGCAGAGCGGCTAATTCAATTTTATATACGAAGCGAGCTTAACAGAAGTTGCATATCCTCTGGTAAATTGCTTTCGAAGTGCATCGTTTCTCCACTTATCGGATGAATAAACCCCAGCGACGCGGCGTGCAATGCCTGTCTGTCGAATTTGGACTGATTTGGTCCGATTCTGTGAAGGTTTTGTCGATTAGAATAAATGGAATCGCCAATCAGCGGATGTCCGATATGCGCCATGTGAACCCTAACCTGATGCGTACGGCCCGTTTCGAGGGTACAGGCGACGAGCGCTGTGTTCTTGAACGCTTCTCGGGTCCGGTAATGGGTGACGGCATGCTTCCCTTTGTTATCGGGTAGCACGGCCATTTTCTTGCGGTTTGCAGTCGACCGTCCAATTTGAGTGCGGACTGATCCGGCAGGCGGTGCAGGGATGCCGCTAACAATCGCAAAGTAATGCCTTTCGATGCTATGAGTGGCGAACAGTTTGGCCAGACCCTCATGCGCGGCGTCGCTTTTCGCGACAACCAGCAATCCGGAGGTATCACGGTCAATGCGGTGAACGATGCCGGGGCGCTGAACACCCCCAATTCCGGAGAGTTTGCCACGACAATGGTGGAGCAGGGCATTGACTAAAGTGCCGTCAGGGTGACCAGCAGCGGGGTGCACTACCAGCCCAGCCGGTTTATCGACGACCAGCAAATGCTCATCTTCAAAAATGATTTCGAGCGCAATATCCTGCGCTTCGGCTTTGTCGGGGCGCGGGGCGGGGATAGCGAGTGAGAAAGCTTTGCCCGCGAATTTGCGGGTCGATCCGTCCGTGACCGGCGCGTTTTCTATTGTGAGGGCATTTTCGGCAAGAAGCGCCTGCACCCGTGCACGCGACAATTGCGGTATAGCGGCTGCAATCGCAATATCGAGCCTGCCTTCGCCCAACACACCTGTTATTATGGAGTTTTCCCCGCCCATCCGCTAGATGTGGGGGATGAAACTTAAGTTATCAAGGATGCACCAGCGCCAGCTCCTAAGTTGGGCGGCTGAGGCTGGCGATTATGAATGCTGCGGGCTTCTTCTTGGACGTGACGACATAGTTGAAAAAGTTGAGCTGACATCAAACGTTGCTGACAACCCGATGTGTGAATTTGAAATAGACCCATTGGCTCTGATTGCCTCGGAAAAGGGAGCACGACAGGGTGGCCCACTGATATTAGGCTATTTTCATTCGCATCCGAATGGTGTGGCACAACCATCGATCAAAGATGCGCAGATGGCAGCAGCCGATGGCAGGCGCTGGTTGATAATTGCGAACGGCCAGATAACTTCATGGCGACCTGCTGGTACCGCGCCTAACGCCGCTGTCAGCTTTGAGCTAGAAGGCTTCAACGAGGGTTGAAACGTCGCGATTGTGCGTCCATTAGCGCGGCACAGCACGTTTCAGTTATTTCCCTAAAGGTTCTGATTTAATGACCGAGTCTGAAGTCGATCTTGCCAGCCTGCTTTGTTCGAAGCTTTGCCATGATTTGTTGAGCCCGGTAGGCGCGATGAATAATGGTCTGGAACTGCTATCCGACGAGCATGACCCTGAGATGAAGCAGCGTTGCATGGATTTGCTGGCCGAAAGCGCCAAATCGGCGGCTGACAAGCTAAAATTTTTCCGACTTGCTTTCGGTGCTGCGGGGGGCTTCGGTGACGAAATCGACCCGGCGGAGGCAAGGGCGGTCATCGAACCTTTGGTAACCGCAAGTGGTAGAACCGCTCTGGAATGGGCAGTTCCAGCGGGACTGATGCCAAAGCGAGCAGTCAAAATCCTGCTGAACCTGGTTTTGCTGGCTAATGACGCGCTGGTCAGGGGTGGAACTTTGTTTGTCGGTGCCGAGAACCGCGATGGCGAGCAGGAAATTGTAATTAGGGCTAGCGGTCCGAGAATTGTCATGGACGCCTCCATTCGGGATGCCTTGGCCGGTAACCTTGATCCGTCGATGATCGATTCGCGCACTGCCGCTGCGTGGATGGCGCGTAATTTGGCAGTGCGTGGGGGCGGATTGGTTCAAATTGCCGAACCAGATGCCGAACATCTGGTCATTGGCGCGGTCGTTCTGAGAAGTTAAATCCCTGGCCTGCAAGTATACAGCTTTTTAACCATATCTTGCCAAAGCTGCTCGGTGATTACTCGGGGCCGTACATATGGATGATTTGTTAGAAGAATTTATCGCGGAAACGCGAGAAACGCTTGAAATTTTGGCTAGCCAGCTGGT
>JBKJLZ010000314.1:0-9220 GCA_046596705.1 Sphingorhabdus sp.
TTGCCGGGAACTATCGGCGCATATCCGCGTTTTGATTTTGTTGGCCGGTTGGTATCCCCTCCCACCACCGGTCAACACATTCCTACTTCGGAGAATTATCTTGGTTCGCCATGTCGCTACGCTACGTTGAGCCCGGCGAAAGCGGTTACACGCGCCGCCGTCGAGGAACAGGTTGGCAGTACCTCACTCCGCTGGGTGTACCGGTTCGGTCGCAGTCAGTGATCGACCGCTTGAATTCGCTTGCGCTGCCGCCGGCGTATAATGACGCATGGTACGCCAAGGACAGAAGAGCTCATATTCAAGCAACAGGTATCGATGATAAAGGTCGCAAGCAATACCGCTATCATGATGACTTCCGTGCCGCGCAGGAAGCCACAAAATATGACGGCTGCCTGACATTCGGTGCCGCACTTCCTGCAATTCGAAAGCAGGTGGAACAAGATCTTAATCGCCGTACGCTCGCAAAGCCGAGAATCGTTGCCGCCATTGTGCGCATTTTGGATCTGGGCAGCGTTCGGATCGGCAACGAGCAGTACGCTAGAGCCAACCGTAGTTTCGGCGCAACCACAATGCGCAAACGTCACGTCACCGTAAAGGGTGGCCGCGTGATGCTTGACTATGTTGGCAAATCCGGGAAAACCCATAGCATCAGTATAGCGGACGCGCGATTAGCGCGATTGGTGCGCAACTGTCATGACGTTCCAGGTCAAAACCTGTTCAAATACATCGACGATGAAGGGACCGCGCGCGATGTCAGATCGCAAGACGTAAACGAATATCTGCGCGAACATTCGGGCGAATACACGGCAAAGCATTTCCGGACATGGGCCGCGAGCGTTATCGCCTTCGAATATCTGTTCAATGTCGATGGCAAGCCGTCTTTGAAAGCAATGCTGGAACAGGTGTCTAGTCGACTGGGCAATACGCCTGCGATCGCTCGCAAGAGCTATGTCCATCCGGCGCTTATTGAATTGGCCCAAAACGGTGAGTTTGCTGTAAAAAAGCTGCCTCGCAAAGCGAAATATCTCAGCGCTGCGGAACGCGGCTTCATGGACTTCTTGAAGCAAATTTAAACTTTCAACCCTCAAAAAAACCACCGCCGTTTAACGGGCGGTGGAAGTTATTGAGGGTGGTACGTATCACCCAAATTGGGCCTGCGACAAGAAGGTGGGACAAGCAGGCCCGATCCTATTAAAATCTAATCACGCGGTCCCTGGGTTGAACGATGGCGGATCGCTTGCAGGAAACGATGCATCGCTAATGTCATCTACATCGTCCCAATCGTCATGTTCGTCGCGCATTGCGTCGACACCGGCCGACCGGGTTTGGTCGAAATTGTCTTCGTCAGTCTCTCCGTCGGCAAAAGCTGCGGCATAGCCTTCGGACCATTCCGCCACGCGGCCGAACCAACCTTTCTGGCTGGCGTAATAGCCGGCAACCAATCCTGCGCCGACGACTGAAGCAACAACACCGACCCATGCCGGTATTTCGGGCAAATCTGGCATACGGCGGCGGCTATTCCGGCCTGCATTTGCGCTTCGGTTCTGAGACGGCGATTTCGCATGGCCATTGCTGCCGTTATGACTGCGTGCGCTTGAAGAAGCGGTGCGCGTTTTGGGCTTTTTTGTCTGCGATGTGCTGCCCGATTTGGGCGTTGCTGCGGTTGCCATAAAATCCTCGCTTTGGCCGATCCGACCTTGTTATTGGAGTTAGGCAAACGGGTCGGTGCACATAAGGTTCCCGTAACGGCATCCAAAATTTCGACAGATTTAATCGCGACACGCAAAAACGAAGCTGGCCAGATCTTACCTCAATTGGCTTTCTTTGCTGCCGCGCCGGTTGATGCCCGCTTGTACCCGGTGCTTGTCGCGACTTGATTGGCAAGCCACGCAGGTTCGCACGCCCTGCACCGCTTCGCGGCGTGCCTTAGGTATGGGATCGCCACATTCATCGCAATGCTTAGCAGACTTTCCCGCAGTTATGTTTGCCCGCGCACCTAACACTGCGTCCTTGATCGTGTCGTCGATCTGGTCTTGCACCGCACCATCGCGTGCCCAGCCACCAGCCACTTCATTTCTCCTAAAACCCAACTCCATTACATATTAAATGGTCAGTTTAGCATCATGTTCCGATGGCTGAAGATAGCGCGCAAGCATCGCCCATGCCTTGGCCTTATCGGCTGTACTGATAGTGTAAGCAGGACTGCTTGATGGTAGCTGAAGAATATCAACTGGTAGGTCATCGAATGCGCCCAAGGCTAGCGCCGCAGCTTTCATCCCGTTAAACGCGATGGCCCGCAAATATGGCAGTTGACCGGCAAATGCGCGCAGCTCGTTTAGTTGCGCGTTGCGGATTTTCTGGTCGAGACTACCGGGACGGTCGGCTTCGCTAACCACATCCCACAATGCTATTTGAGCTCTTTGCAAAGTCGCGACCCGTTCAGCATAATCCATTGCGACGAGTTCGATGCTGATTGCATCGCCCACCAGTTGCCAAAAATGGTTGCGTGGATGCGCGTAATATTGCGAGGCTGAAAGCGAGGCGTCGCCTGGTAGGCTGCCCAATATCAAAATCCGCGCGTCACCCCGCGCGATCGGCGGCAATCCGACTTTATGGCTCAATATCCTGGCAGGGGTTGGTCCGCAACGCCCCACCCTTTTAGTAAAGTGCCCGACGCTCGTTCGAGCAATTCCAAGCGATCCTCAAGCGTATAATGGCCACCGCCCGTCACTTCGCTCACCTCGCTCCATGCGATCGGCACTGCGACGGGTGCACCAGGTCTTGCGCGAACGCTGTAAGGCAGGATCGCCGTCGATCCGCGCTGATTGCGTAGCCAGTCGATAAATATCCGCCCTTTGCGTTTGGCCTTTGACATCGTCGCCGTGTAATGACCGGGGTCGGCTCCCGCCAGCGCGCTGGCAAAGCGGTGGGCAAAATCGGTAACTGCGGGCCACTCGGCCTCTGGCGTTAATGGTACGACGACATGGATTCCCTTGCCACCAGACAGCATCGGAAAGCTGACCAGCCCCAAATCGGCAAGCTGCTGTTTCAAATCGACAGCGGCCTTCCGCACATCGCTGAAATCCAGTCCCTCGTCGGGGTCGAGATCAAAGATCATTCGGTCCGGTCGCTCGATATCATCAGCCTTTGCGCCCCAGCCGTGCAATTCTATCGAACCCATCTGCACGGTTTCCAGCAACCCCGTTTTGTCCTCTACATACATATACGCTCGCGTGGTTCCGTCTTTGCCCAATACATCGACTGTTTGGATTGCATCGCCCAGATTTTCGGCTCCGTGGCGCTGGAAAAAGCAGTCTTTAGCGCGCCCTTGCGGACAACGGACGAGGCTTAATGGTCGCCCCGAAGCAGTGCCGAGTACCAACGCCGCCATGCCTTCATAATAATCGGCAAGTTCGCCCTTTGTGATGTTCGCCTCGGGAAAAATCACTCGGCCGCGGTTAGAGATTTCGACATGCTGCGCTTCCGGGACTGGCACGGGACGTTCGATTCTGACGTCTGCGGCTTTTTTGTCTTGCCGCAAGCCGATATAGCTAGCGTGACGCAATATCCCCTCTGTCGTCAGCGAACCGTAAGCGATTTCAGCGACCAGTTTGGGTTTCACAAAATGTGCGCCGCGCTTTGCGGCACTTGGTACCTCGACCGCCGCTTTGTCCGTGGCAATCGCGTCGAGTTCCTTTCGCAGCGCCGCGATGGTGTTGTCGTCGAAGCCGGTCCCGACCTTACCGACATAACGCAGTCGCTTGCCATCTTTTGCCGCCATCAACAGCGCACCGAAGCCGCGTTTGGTCGCCGAACTGTCGGTCCAGCCGACAACCACATACTCCCCCCGTAGCGTGCATTTCACCTTCAGCCAGGCTTGCGTTCGTTTGCCACGATAAGGTGCGTCGGCGCGTTTCGAGACAATGCCCTCCAGCGCCGCCTTGCACATTGCCGCCAACAATTGTTCGCCGCTACCGAGAATGTGTTCGGCATATTGGAACGGACCAACAGCCGGAATGATTGGCCGCAACTTTTCCTTGCGCTCGATATTTGGAAGGTTCTGGAGATCGGAGCCATTCAACACAAGCAGGTCGAACGCGAAGAACAACGTGTCGGGGTTGCGAGTCTTGATCGCATCCTGCAACGCCCCGAAATTTGGATTGCCGTCGGCGTCCAATACGACAACTTCGCCATCGATCAGCGCTGAATCAACATCCAATGCCGTCGCTGCCGCAATCAGCTTTGGAAACTTGTCCGACCAATCCAACCCAGTCCGTGTAAACAATTTGGCTTTGCCACCTCCGACCGAAATCAGCGCACGGTAGCCGTCATATTTGGTTTCATGTAACCATTCGCCACCATCGGGGACATGATCGACCAAGGTTGCCAATTGCAGTGCCTCGAACTTCGGCGGCTTGCCAGTTTTTGCTTTGGCCTTAGCCTTGGGAGGCGCCATTCCTGCTGCAATATCCTGCATCGTACGTCCAGTCGTGACGCCGGTCAGGCCGCGTTCGACCAGCTCATCGCTAGACCCAGCGAATGCGTCGTCGATCTTTCTAAGCAGCCAGTTCTCCCGCTTCTCGCCGGGCTTTCCCTTAATCCGCACCAACAGCCACTCGCCCTTCATTCGCTCCCCATCGAGCGTGAAATGCAAATGCCCCTCGTCCAGATCCTTGGCGGTTTTTCCAGCGATCGGCGCCCATGTGCCTCTGTCCCACAACATCACAGTGCCGCCGCCATATTCGCCTTTAGGAATCGTCCCTTCAAATGTCCCATAACCCAACGGGTGGTCCTCCGTCCTGACAGCAAGCCGCTTATCCGCAGGGTTCAAACTAGGCCCGCGGGTCACTGCCCAGCTTTTCAACACGCCGTCGATCTCAAGTCGCAGATCCCAGTGCAACCGCGTTGCATCATGCTTTTGAACGACGAAGCTGTTGCCGGATTTGCTTGCTCGCTTGCCGACGGGCTCAGCAGTCTTCTTGAAATCGCGTTTGCTGTTGTAAAGATCGAGCTGATCGACGGCCATCTTAGAGCGCGTCTCTATCAAACATTAGCCCCTGGTTAGCCACGCTTCAGGCCCGCTTCTTTACAGGAGCTTTCTTCGCCGGTGCTTTCACCGCACCAGCAGTCTTAGCGCCCGGTTTTTCCAGCGACTTTTTCAGTGCTGCCATCAGATCGATGACATTACCCTTGCCACTTGGCGCATCGGGCTCATCCTCTGCGACGATCTTGCGGCCCTTGGCTTTTAGCTTACGCTGCACCAAATCCTTCAGGGCATCGATATAGCGGTCCTTGAAAAGCGCCGGATCGAAATCTCCGGTCTTTTTCGCGATCAGGCTTTCGGCCAGATCGAGCAATTCCGCATCGGGCTTGTCGCCCGGAATTTCGCTGAAGTAACTTTGCGCTTTGGCCAACTCGTCGGCGTAACGCAGGGTCTCCATCAAAATCCCCTTGCCACATGGTTTGATAGAAACGACATATTCGCGGCCTCGCATCGAGAGCTGCCCAAGTCCCACCATTTTGGTGCGCTTCAATGCCTCACGAAGTACGATAAACGCTTCATTCGCCAAATCGTCGGCGGGCACGACATAATATGGCTTTTCATAATAGGTGACGTCAATATCGTCGGCTGGCACGAATAAAGTCAGCTCAAGCGTTTTTTTAGATTCCAGCTTCACCGCCTCCAGTTCGTCCTCCGCAAGCAGGACGAAATTTCCCTTCTCGTACTCATAGCCTTTCATGATGTCATCGACGCCAATCGGTCCGATACCCGGCACCGATTTCACATATTTGACCGGTTTTCCGGATGGTTCGTGAATCTGCCTGAAGGCAACCGACGCCCCGCTTTTGGTCGCTGAATAAATTTCCACTGGAATAGAAACCAGCGCCAGCCGAAGCTGGCCTTTCCAATACGGACGCGCTGCCATGTGGGTCTCCCGTTAAACAGGGAAAACGCGGGAAACGCGGGGAGGTTCCTTGGCATCAAAGCCGATCGACGGTACCGGGCATTGGCACCGGTACCGTCGATATGTAGCTACTCTACCGTAGCTTCGATATTGACCGTCGTTTCGGCCAATTTTGTCATATATTCGTCACCGCCGTAGGTTTCCTTGGTCAATTTGTTCAGCTGTTTCTGAGCATCTTTCAACCCAAGCGTTCCTGCAAATGATGCGGCTGTGCCGAACCCAGCGATGCCATAATGAGTCATACGCTGATATTGGGCTATGATCACCGCATCCATGACCGGGCCTTTTTCCGGGGCTTCTTCAGTCGTGTGTTTGACTGCTTCTGCGACCAAACCCTCCATTCCCTTGCAGTGCTCCTTTTTAACTTTTTCGCCTGAATCAGCGAGCAATTGCTTCAGTGTTTCGGTATGCTTTTCGATACCATCTTGCGATTTCGTCAGCATTTCCTTCAAGGCAGGATCGGTCGCCTTAGTGATCAGCTTCTTTACGGTGCGGTGCATTTGGTCATTAGCCGACCATAAATCGGCCAGTTCGCCGGTGTAAAGGTCGGTCAGATTTTCTGGGGCAGACATGTTTTTCTCCATGAGCGAAAGATTCCGCACCCAGATAATGAGACGAGGCGGTGGAATGTTCCTTTGGCAAAATTGCATTGCGGTCTGCTTCGCTGTCTTGCCGTTCAACAGAATTGCGCCTGCCTTACGCCCGGACTAGCTTCAGGCAGCCTTGCGCAGAAATTCGCCACTCCTTAACATGCGATTTAACATCATAGGAACGCAATTTGCCACCTCGATCAGACTTGCCGAAACGCATTTTCATGCTGGGTGCGACAGGCACGATCGGCAGGGCGACACTTTCGGCATTGGTGCAGCGCGGACATGACGTTGTTTGTTTTGTCCGGCCGCGTCCAGATTCTAGGCTGGCCCACTTATCCGGGATCGCTGGTGCCGAATTTCGCTTTGGCAATGTCGCCGATTTGGCGTCTCTAGCTAATGACGGCTTTCGCGGTGAGACATTTGACGTGCTGCTTTCGTGCATGGCGTCTCGCAGCGGAGCGCCCGAAGATGCATGGGCCATTGATCACCGCGCGCATTTGGCTGCGCTTCAAGCTGCGCAGGCTGCGGGGGTAAGTCATGTCGTTTTGCTATCGGCGATATGCGTGCAAAAGCCGCGACTTGCCTTTCAGCATGCGAAGTTGGCTTTTGAAAAGGCGCTAGTCGAATCCGGGCTGACCTACTCAATCGTCCGACCGACCGCGTTCTTCAAATCACTTTCCGGTCAGGTCGACCGAGTCAGAAAAGGGAAGCCTTTTCTGGTTTTCGGAGATGGTGAATTGACTGCGTGCAAACCGATTAGTGACAATGATCTGGCAAGCTATCTGACAGAATGTGTGAATAACCCGGCGATGCACAACAGGATATTGCCTATCGGTGGCCCCGGCAATTCGGTAAGCCCAAGGCAGCAGGGCGAAATGTTGTTCGCACTTCTGGGGGAAAAACCACGCTTCAAGCATGTGCCTTTGCGCCTGCTCGACATCATTATCGACACGTTGGGAATTGTTGGCCGCGTTCTCCCAGTAGCAATGCGGAAAGCCGAGTTGGCGCGGATCGGGCGCTATTATGCCAGCGAATCGATGCTTTTATTAAACCCTGATACCGGAGAATATGATGCCGCTGCCACACCCTCAACCGGCAGCGAAACCCTGGCAGATCATTACCGAAGTCTGATTAAAGGGGAAAGCATTGCTGAGCGGGGAGAGCATTCGGTTTTTTAGCCATTTATAGTCTGCAGCCGTATAGACTTTACGAGTAATCGCGGATAGCTTTTTGCATGGCCTTCACCGAGCATCCTTTACGCCGATGGGCAGTCGACGAAATGCGCTTGCGGCGTTTTGCGCCCGTCAGCCGCCATTGCGACATGTATCAGGCAGTTCGGCTGATCGACGCCGATGAGCGTGCGGCTGAAGACCATATGTTGTTGAATGACAGACCCGAATTCGATGACTGGAGCCTTGCGGCGCGGCATGGGTCGGGGCACACAAAGTCAGGCATCCATTTTCTCTGGGAACGGCACACTGAAGCCAGTACCCTTACGCTCATATTTCCAAATGACGCGCCGTCCGGAGTCAGGGCTCCGTACATAAAATGGCTCGAACAATGGACGGGTGCGGTGGTGCGTGCGACCCATATTTTCGTTATACCTAACGCGCAGGATATCGACGCACATCTTAAAAAGCAGGGTATCTCTCCACACGAAATGGTGTGCTGCGATATTAATGCAGGCCTGCGCATCTGGTCTGATTTCGGTATTCATGGCGATGGCTACGGTCGCTTGATAGTAACAGCTGGTGACGTTGAAGAAGGCGAGCGCGGCCGCATTATTCAAAGAATGCAGGAGCTTGGGAACTACCGCAATCTGGCGCTTCTTGGATTTCCAACCGTCCAAAAATATGGACCACAAGTCGACCAGCTTGAACAGAAACTGTCTGAACATGCCAAGCGAGTGGCCATGGCGGATGACGATGACGAAACATTGCTCAACCAATTGGCCGAAATTTCGTCCCAGCTTGAGCTGATCCGCTCGGCAAGCGGCTTTCGGTTAAGTGCAACCGCCGCTTATGCAGAAGTGGCAGCTGACCGGCTGGCTTCGTTAAACGTCCAACCGGTGGCCAATTATCAAAGCCTAACCGACTTTACCGAAAGGCGACTTGTACCGGCATCGCGAACCTGCTCGGTATTCCGCCAGCGGCTGACCCATATAGCTGAACGCATCTCCGGTGTTATGCATAGTCTTGACGTGCGCATCGACATCCGAATTAAAGCGCAGAACCTTGGCCTGATGCAATCAATGGAACGATCAACACAATTGCAATTGCGTTTGCAAACCCTGGTCGAGGGATTGTCAGTCATCGCTGCGGCATATTATCTGATAGGGCTGATCACCTATGTCGTTAAGGGGGTTGAGGCATATCCATCCGGATCATCGTCAAACGTTTTTATCGGAGCAATCACGCTGCCTGTCATCTTACTAATCTACGCATTCGTTCAGCGGTTACGCCATAAAGTGTTGAAAGAAACAAATCAGGAGATTGGCAGTTAGTCTGTTAGTTTATTCCGCATGATATTGACCTTTTCAATACGACGAATCTGGGTTAGACAAAAAGGTGGTTTGAGACGTAGAATATTGACTATGCTGTCAGTTGAGTACGATAGGAGAGGTTATGATTAAAATAAGAGCATTGGCCGGAGTGGTCGCTT
>JBKJLZ010000095.1:0-5685 GCA_046596705.1 Sphingorhabdus sp.
CATTGACAGCCTGAGTGCCGGCAGCGGGCGGATCGCGATGGGTTCGCGGCTTGCCCAAAATCTGGGTGCTCAGGTCGGGCAGATGGTGACGATCACTAACCCGCAAGGCCGCACCACACCATTTGGTACCGTTCCACGCGAAATCTCTTATGAAGTCGCGGCAATCTTCGAAATCGGTGTTTATGATTATGACAAAGCGTTCGTCATAATGCCGATGGAGGACGCACAGACTCTGATGCTACTCGGCGACCAGATCGGTATGATCGAGATCAAGACCGAAGATCCTGATCGCGTTAACGAGATTTTGCGGCCGCTGCTCCCCAAGATCGATGACAAAGGTATGGTCGTCGATTGGCGCAGCATGAACGCGTCGTTGTTCGAAGCTTTGGCGGTCGAGCGCGTGGCTATGTTTGTCGTGCTTTCGATCATCGTATTGGTCGCGGTGTTTAACATCCTGTCGTCACTGATTATGCTTGTGCGTGCGAAAACGCGTGACATAGCGATCCTTCGGACGATGGGTGCTTCGCGGCAATCATTGCTCAAGATATTTATGACGGTGGGTGTATTGATTGGCTCGGCTGGTATCGTTGCCGGCGTAATTCTTGGCTTCATTTTCCTTTTCTTCCGGCAGTCGGTGGTAAACGCTATCCAGTTCGTCACTGGGCAGAATTTGTGGGATCCCTCTATCCGGTTCCTGACCGAACTTCCGTCGAAGACAGACCCGTTCGAGGTGCTGGCGATTTGCGGCCTGGCTTTGTTGTTCAGCTTCCTCGCGACGCTTTATCCGGCGCTTAAGGCCGCAAGTACCGACCCCGTCCAGGTGCTTCGCTATGAGTAATATTGTCGAACTCACTAACGTCCGTCGTGAATTTGTGCAGGGCGAAGTCACAATTCATGTTTTGCGCGGCGTTAACCTGACGGTTGCCAAGGGTGAGATGGTTGCACTTCTCGGCCCATCTGGTTCAGGAAAATCGACTTTGCTTCAAGCCGTCGGACTGCTTGAAGGCGGATTTTCCGGGTCGATCAAAATCGACGACGAGGAAGCCAGCGCATCGAGCGTCGATCGTCACACTGAAATCCGCCGCGAAAAGCTGGGTTTTGTTTACCAGTTCCACCATCTGCTGCCCGACTTCGACGCCATAGAAAATGTTATTCTACCACAGATGATTGCAGGGCTTACCTTAGAAGAAGCCAGTGACCGCGCGACCACTTTGCTCGGCAAATTGGGCCTCGCCGAAAGGCTTCACCACCGACCATCGAAGCTGTCCGGCGGCGAACAACAACGCGTCGCCGTCGCCCGCGCGCTTGCCAACCGACCAAAGTTGGTGCTTGCCGATGAACCGACCGGCAATCTAGATGAAAAGACAGCCGACGTTGTTCTCGCCGAATTTATGGCTCTCGTGCGCGATGAGGGGTCGTCGGCACTAGTCGCGACGCATAACGAACGGATGGCGGCGAAAATGGACCGTGTGGTAAGGTTGCACAATGGCGTTTTGACTTAATTACGCCCATCCAACCATCCACTGTGTCATTCCCGACTTGATCGGGAATCCTTGGGCCGCACTATCGTTTTGCATCTCGGTTGTTTGTGCTAACCCACAGCTCAGGCCATGAGTTCCCGCTTCTGTGGGAATGACAAAGTAGGGGACAGATATGTCAGTTTTCGATTTCACCGCAGCTCTACCTGGCGGTAGAAGCCAATATCTCGCGGATTACAAAGGCAAAGTCCTGCTCGTCGTCAACACCGCGTCCAAATGTGGCTTCACACCGCAATATGAAGGGCTGGAGGCACTGCACCGCAAATATGCCGATCAGGGCTTTGAAGTCATTGCTTTCCCCTGCAACCAGTTCGGGTCGCAGGAGCCGGGCAACGAAGACGAGATTAAGAATTTCTGCTCACTGACTTACGACGTGACCTTCCCGTTGATGGCCAAGGTCGATGTCAACGGGGACAAAGCCGATCCGCTTTGGGCTTACATGAAGCAACAACAAGCGGGCCTGATGGGTTCACGCGGGATCAAATGGAACTTCACCAAATTTCTGGTCAACAAAAACGGGAAAGTGGTTGCAAGGCACGGCCCGCAAGTGAAACCAGAAGCGTTGGTGAAGGATATTGAAAAGCTGCTCGCCCAACCGGGGTGATTTTCCACAGCAAAGCCAAGCAACCACATTGTCGAATCGCGCAAGTCATTTAACATAGCGCGAATGCCTTACGTTCCTTTCGTGCCTCTACGCGTTTTTTCGGCATACACCATGCTGGAGGGTGCAATCGAGCCTAAGGAAATTGGCGACGCGGCTAAGAAGCTGGGCTTTCCAGCAATTGCCATTTGCGACCGTAACGGACTTTACGGCGTGATGCCGTTTCAAGATGGTGCGAAAGCCAAAGGTGTGCAGCCGATTATTGGGATGCTGCTCGGCGTTCGGCGGCCTGACCGGGGCGATGGCAGCTTCACACGCGACTGGCTAGCGGTCTATGCACAAGATGCAGGCGGCTATGATAATCTGTGTCGCCTGGCTTCAATGGCGCATCTTGACCGGCCTGAGGATCTCGACGCGCATGTTACGCTGGAGCAGCTTGTCGGCAAGACCGATGGGCTGATTGCATTGAGCGCTGGCGGTGAGGGGGCCTTGGTACGGTTGCTGGCGGCGGGGCAGAAGGATGCGGCCGCTGCGTATCTCGACAAGTTGCAAACGCTTTTTCCCGATCGCCTTTATATTGAAGTTAGCAGGCGAGGTGATGCGACCGAAGAAGCGGCGGAAAACGCGCTGATCGATCTGGCATATGCCCGCGACATACCGCTAGTTGCTACCAACCCGGCCTTTTACGCCGAGCCCGATTTCTTTGACGCGCACGACGCGATGCTGTGCATTGCCGACGGCGAATATGTCGAGAATGACGACCGCCGGAAAAGCAGTCGCGAAACGTGGATCAAGACAGGCAAGCAGATGGGCGAGATTTTTTCCGACTTGCCCGAGGCGCTGGCGAATACTTTGGTGGTCGCGCAACGTTGTGCGGCGATTGCGCCAAAGCGGGATCCGATCCTGCCCAGTCTTGCAGGGAACCGCGATGCCGAGGATCAGCAATTGCGCGACGATGCGCTGGCGGGCTTGCAAAGGCGGCTTGAAATTGCAGATATTACCGAGGCCGATGAGCGCCAAGTCTATTACGACCGGCTGACCTTCGAAGCCGACGTTATCACCTCGATGGGTTTTTCCGGATACTTTCTGATCGTTGCCGATTTTATCAAATGGGCCAAGGAACAGGATATTGCAGTAGGGCCCGGGCGCGGTTCGGGTGCGGGGTCGCTCGTTGCGTGGAGCCTAACGATCACCGATCTGGATCCAATCAAGCTTGGTCTGTTGTTCGAACGTTTCCTCAACCCGGACCGGGTGTCAATGCCTGATTTTGATATCGACTTCTGCGAAACGCGGCGGGGCGAGGTCATCCGCTATGTCCAGAAAAAATACGGGTCGCGTCAGGTCGCACAAATAATGACGTTCGGAAAGCTGAAGGCGCGCGCGGTTTTGCGTGACACTGGCCGCGTGCTGCAAATGAGCTATGGTCAAGTTGACCGACTCTGCAAACAGGTACCCAACCATCCGGTCGATCCGTGGGATCTGAAACGCGCGCTGGGCGGGGTTGCCGAACTGCGCGATGAATATCGGCGTGACGAGCAGGTCAAGCGGCTGTTCGATCTCGCGATGAAGCTCGAGGGGTTACCGCGCCATAGCTCGACCCACGCGGCAGGTGTGGTGATTGGCGACCGCGATTTATCCGAGTTGGCACCGCTCTACCGCGACCCGCGTTCGGACATTCCAGTGACTCAATTCGACATGAAATATGTCGAAAGCGCCGGCCTGGTTAAATTCGACTTTCTCGGACTCAAAACATTATCTGTGTTGCAAAAAGGCGCGCAGATGCTTGCCAAGCGTGGAGTTCAGGTCAATCTTGACCTGTTGCCGCATGATGACCCGGTTGTATATGAATTGCTCCAGCGCGGCGACACGGTCGGCGTGTTCCAGCTCGAATCGGAAGGGATGCGGCGCACACTCGCCGCAGTTAAGCCGACCAATTTTGGTGATATCATTGCGCTCGTCTCACTTTACCGGCCCGGCCCGATGGACAATATCCCAATGTTCGGACGGCGTAAAAATGGTGAGGAGATTATTGAATATCCACACCCATTGCTGGAAGGCGTGCTCGCTGAAACCTACGGGATTTTCGTCTATCAAGAACAGGTGATGCAAGCGGCACAGATCCTCGCAGGCTACAGCCTTGGCGAAGCAGATCTGCTCCGTCGGGCGATGGGCAAGAAGATACAGAAGGAAATGGATGACCAGCGCGAACGCTTTGTTACTGGCTGCGCGGCGCACCAGATCCAGCCGAACCGTGCCAATGAGCTGTTCGACTTGATCGACAAATTTGCCGGTTATGGATTTAATAAAAGCCACGCTGCGGCCTACGCCGTGTTGGCTTACCAGACCGCTTGGTTGAAAGTGCACCATCCCGAGGAGTTTTTCGCCGCGTCGATGTGTTTCGACATGCACCAGACCGATAAGCTTGGCATTTTCATCGACGATATGCGGCGTCTGGATGTTACGTGCCTGCCGCCGGATGTGAACCGCAGCGAGGCCGAGTATAGCGTTGAGGGCGATGGCGAGGGCGGCTTTGCCGTTCGCTATGCGCTGGGCGGCATCAAGAATGTCGGCGAGAAGGCGATGGAGCTTTTGGTCGAGGAGCGTTCGACCGGCGGCGCTTTTACCGGCCTCGACGACTTTGCCAACCGAGCCGATCCGGCGCAGCTAAACCGGCGCAGTCTGGAAAATCTGGCAGCCGCAGGGGCGTTCGATGCGCTCGAGACCAACCGCGCAGCGGTGCATACGGGGGCCGAAACGCTATTGGCCGCAGCGCAGTCCGCGCGCTATTCTCGTGAAAGCGGGCAGGGCGGGCTGTTCGGCGAGGCGGGCTCGGACATAGCGAAATTGCGTATCGACCAGTCGGTAATATGGTCGCTGGGCGAGCAAATGAACCGCGAGAAAGAGGCATTTGGATTCTATTTCTCTGCACATCCCTGTTCGCAATATGCTGCGGTAGCCGCAAGCCACGGTGCCAAAACTAACGCTGACCTGCTCAAGAGCGGACCAATACCGGAGGGCGTTCGTCGCGCCGGCACAATGGCCGCTTTGATCGAAGGGGTGCGTTGGCGCGAATCGCGCAAAGGCAAGCGCTTCATGATCGCCGACTTTTCCGACACCAGCGGCCAATTCTCGGTGCGCTGCTTCGACGACGCGGTTGGACTGCAGCTCACCGAATGGGCAACGGAGGCGGAATGCCTGCTGCTCGGCGTCGAAATGGACATGCGCCCGGGCGATGAGGTGCCAAGCTTTACAGTGAAAAGCGCGAAACTGCTGAGCAGCCTGGTCAGCGTTACGCGGCTCAAGATGCAGCTCGATATTACCAGCGAAAAGGGCTTGCGCGAACTCGCACAACTGGTTGAACCGCTGCATGGCGGCAAAAGCGAACTCGTGATCAAAGCGCGCGCCGACGATGGCCGCTGGGCGCATATCGTGCTCGGACGGCGTTTCCAGCTCGATGCGGCTCTTCTCGACAAGGTCAAGGCAATCGACGGTATTGGCAATGTAGAGCTTGCGCCACTGGCCCCTGTTTTGGCATTGGTGCATTAG
>JBKJLZ010000105.1:0-4466 GCA_046596705.1 Sphingorhabdus sp.
GCAGACCGCCATGTCTCGATCACTGTCGCAAGCGCCATTGGCGCGCCTGCCCAATCGCGCGCGCTGGCCAGTATGCGATCGTGGTTGGCACTGCCGGTTTTCATCCTGTATGCGCTAGCAAAGAGCATTTCGCGTTGCTATATGAAACGTATATTAAGCGAGAGGGAACCTGCCGAAATGGCCATCGAGACCATAGTCAACGGCAAAGCCGTATCTATAACAGCCGAGCCGGACACGCCGTTGTTGTGGGCAATCCGTGAAGAACTAGGGCTGACCGGTACCAAATTTGGCTGCGGTGTAGCGGCATGCGGCGCTTGTTCGGTGCACGTAAATGGTGAGATCACACGTTCTTGCAGCGTTCCGGTCAGCGATATTGCGGGCAAGTCGGTGACAACGATAGAAGGGCTGAAAGGTGCTGACGGTACGCTCCATAAAGTGCAGCAGGCGTGGATCGACGCGCAGGTGCCGCAATGCGGTTACTGCCAATCGGGCCAGATCATGGCGGCGGTAGCGTTGATCCAACGAACCGGAACACCGTCGAATGACCAGATTGATGAGGTCATGACCAACATCTGTCGCTGCGGCACTTATCCGCGCATCCGCAAGGCAATTCTTGCCGCCACCGGCCAAGCTGCCACTTTGACGGAGGGAACCGCGTGATGGCCGATAATCCAACGCTCGAAATAGCAGAAGCCACTCCGGCCAAACGCAAAGGGTTCAAACGCAGGGCATTTTTGGTCGGCGGCATCGCCGTCGTCGGTGCTGGACTGTTCGGTATTTCGATGGCTGACAGCAACGCCGCCAAAAACGCGATCAAGCTAACTACCGGCAAGGGCGAAGCATCCTTTGCAACCTGGCTGAAGATTGGCGAGGATGACGCGGTTACCATTTATACCCCGCACACAGATATCGGCCAGGGTTCAAACACCGGTTTGGCGCAGATGCTTGCCGAAGAGCTCGACGCTGATTGGGCAAAGGTAAAGGTAGTTTCGGCACCCGCAGAATCAGCATTCGCCAATGTCGGCCTCGGGCGAGGTTTTATCTCGGAAATTACTGGACAGCCTGCAATAATTGAAGGCATTCCGGCATCGTTCCTGTCGCTCATCGCACGTTCGATGAACTTACAAATTACCGGCGGGTCTTCGGCTTTACGTTTTACTGGCCAGAAAACAATGCAGCTGGTGGGCGCGGCAACTCGGCTGGCGCTAATCGAAACTGCGGCGAAACGGCTAAACGTGCCCACGTCCGAACTGGTTACACAGGATAGCCGCGTGATCCACGCCAAAACAAACGCATCGCTTCGCTATGGCGAACTGGCGAGCGAGGCAGCCACGCTCTCGCTTGATAACGACCCAAAGCTGAAGGACCGCACACAATACCGGCTGATGGGTCAGTCGATGCATCGGCTCGACATTCCGGCAAAGGTCGATGGCACCGCACAATATGGCATCGATTTTAGCATCCCCGACATGCGGGTGGCGACGATCATGGCGGCACCGGTGCGCGGCGGCAAGCTGACCTCGGTGGATGCTGCGCCCGCAATGGCCATAGAGGGTGTCGAAAAGGTCATAAAGCTCGACGATGCCGTTGCCGTGGTTGCCAGCGGCTATTGGCCCGCCATTTCAGGCCTACGCGCGTTGACACCGCAATTCAGCGACGGCGGTAATGGCGCCATTTCCACTGCGTCGATCTTCAAGGCCTATGACGATCTGATCGCCAAGGGAGAGGCCGATGGTGAGAGCGGCGAAGGCGACATTGTAATCGGCCTTGGCAAAAACCCGGTCGAGGCAAAATATCAGTTACCTTACCTGCACCATGCGATGATGGAGCCGTTTGCGCTCACCGCACATTACAAGGACGGTAAACTTAATATTTGGGGCGGGATGCAGGATCCGCTGGCGTCGAAAATGATGGCTGCTGATGTGTCCGGTCTCGATGCTGATGCGGTCACCTTCCACCCGATGCTGATTGGCGGCAGCTTTGGCCGGCGACTGCCGATGTATATGGAAGTCGTGCAGCAAGTCACCAAATTGGCCATGCAACTGCCCTATCCCGTCAAGCTGATCTGGAGCCGTGAGGAAGAAATCGCGCAGGGTGCTTACCGTCCGCAAAGTGCGGCCTTGCTGAAAGGCGCAGTAAATAAAAACGGTCGTGTAACTGCCTATCTGAATGATTACGCGCAGACCGAAAGCGCCGAGAGCGAGACAACGTTCATCTATGACCTGCCCGTCGTTGCCCGCCGCCATTACGAGCATCCGACAAACCAGATTACAGGCGCATGGCGGTCAGTTAATTCTACGCAGCAGGGCTTCTACAACGAGAGTTTCATGGACGAACTTGCGCATTCGGCAGGGGTCGATCCAGTCGAGTTTCGCCGCAATCATCTAAAAGCCGGCTCGCGGCATTTGCTGGTGCTGGACACCGTGGCGCAGAGAAGCGGATGGGGCACCCCCTTGCCCGAAGGCACTGGACGCGGAGTAGCGATCGTCGAAAGCTTCAAATCGATCGTCGCACATGTGATCGAAGCATCGGTCAGGGAAGATGGAAGCCCCAAGGTCCACAAGATATTCACCGTCGTCGATTGCGGAATGACGGTAAACCCCAACGCTGCCGCCGCGCAGATCGAGGGCGGCACTATTATGGGGCTGTCGTCAGCCATGGGCGAGGCGATCACGCTCGACAAAGGCGCGGTGCAACAATCGAATTTTACCGATTACCCGATTGCGAAAATGGCTAACACCCCACCTGAGCATGATATCTACTTCATCGAAAGTGGTGCGATCATGGGCGGCATCGGTGAACCCGGTGTTCCGCCTGCCGCACCTGCGCTCGCCAATGCATTGTTTGCCGTGACCGGCAAGCGGATCAGAATGCTGCCGATTTTGGCACAGGCAAAGGCGTAATTTTGCCGCAAGCGAGGTTGTTGTCACCGACCGATAATCTGGACGCCGCCGAAACGCTGGCGCGCGCGTTCCAGAACGAGAACGGCTGGAGCTATGTCCTCCCCGACGCCAAACAGCGCGCACAGCGATTAGTCGGTGCGTTTCATCTGTTCTTACATGACGAACACCGCAAAGGCGCAGTATTTGGTACAGCGGGCTTTGAAGCAGTTACCTTATGGCGCGGTCCCGGGCAAGCCCATGACAGTCTGTGGGACCGCACGCGATTGATTGTGCCGTTCATTCAGACATTGCGCTGGTCGATCATACGCGGGCTAGAGGTGGCCGACCTTATCGAAAAACATCTGCCCAAGGAGCCATTCTGGTATCTGCATTACGCCGGATGCGACCCGGCTTTTCAGGGCCAAGGCTTCGGCGGAGCCGCTATCCGCGCAGGCCTTGACCGCGCCGACCAGGACGGGTTGCCTGCATATCTCGAAACTGCCGACGAGCATAATGTTGCGCTCTATCAAAATTTTGGTTTTGAGGTGAAACACAGCTGGCAAGTACCGGAAGGTCCCATATTTTGGGGAATGCAGCGGCCGGGGAAGACGCGGCATTGAGCGCGATTCCTAGGCCTAGTTTTGCAAATGGGGTCGATTACGTGAGTGCTCTTGCTATCCCCAATTTTCCATCCTAACTATTCCTCCACGCAACGGGTCTTTGTGAAAGCAAAGATAATAGGGAATGCGGTGCGGGCCCTCGGCCCTAATCCGCGACTGCTCCCGCAACTGTAACCGGTTAGTCCGCGTCCCATATGCCACTGGAGAAATCCGGGAAGGCGGGACGCAACGGATGATCACCCGGAAGTCAGGAGACCTGCCCGCCTGCGGTCGTCTTTCTACGCGGGCGGGATGTACCTCGTGGACGGAGTTGGGTACGGCGATGCTGTGCCTGACCTTCGCATGACGGCGAATTTGAACCGTTATGTAAAGGATAAAATTTTGAAATATTTATTGTTTTCAGCCGCCGTACTGGCGATTTTGCCAGCGGCAGCTTTTGCCCAAGAAACCGACGAAGACATTGTTGTCACCGCTAGCGGATTCGAGCAGCCGCGTTCGGAAACCGGCCAAGCGATCACCGTCATCGACCGCGATCGGCTGGAGGAATTGCAGGCGGTGTCGATCAGCGATGCGCTGCGTCTGCTACCGTCCGTCGCGGTGGCCCAGCGCGGGCCGGTGGGTAGCCAGACTAGCGTCTTTATTCGCGGTGGTAACAGTTCACAGACCTTAGTGCTGGTCGATGGCGTCCGGATTAACGATCTGTCCGCTCCCAATGGGGCCTTTGATTTCGGTGCGTTGTTGACCGGCAATATCGGGCGGGTCGAAGTGTTGCGCGGACCGAACTCGATCATCTGGGGCAGTCAGGCAATCGGCGGGGTCATTAATGTTCAATCGATTGCGCCAACCGAGGCCTTTGTAGTCAACGCAGGCGCGGAATACGGATATGCCGATAGCATGAAGGGGAACATAAACCTGTCCGGCACGAGCGGGATATTTGAAGGCAGTGTTGGCGCGACCTATTATC
>JBKJLZ010000106.1:0-4319 GCA_046596705.1 Sphingorhabdus sp.
CGGTGCTGGTCCGCAAATCGCAGCACCGTCTGGAAAAAATCGATGCGCGGCTCGAATTGGTCGATGGCTATATTATCGCTTATCTCAATCTTGACCGGATTATCGAGATCATTCGCAATGAGGATGAACCCAAGCCTTTGATGATGGCTGAATTCGAGCTCAACGACCGACAGGCCGAGGCGATCCTCAACATGCGGTTGCGGTCTTTGCGCAAACTGGAAGAAATGGAGCTGCGCCGCGAACTCGATACATTGAGGGCCGAGCGTGAGGCGTTGGTCAAGCTTATCGAAAGCCCGGGTTTGCAGAAGAAGCGGCTGAAGAAGGACTTGGCAACGCTTCGGAAAAATTATGCCGAAGATACCGAACTTGGCCGCCGTCGGACATCGTTGCAGGAAGCGGGGCAAGCTCGCGAGATATCGCTTGAAGCCTTCATCGAGCGTGAGCCAGTGACCGTGATCCTGTCAAAACGCGGCTGGATCAAGGCAATGAAGGGCCATACCGATCTATCGGCGCGCGCCGACTTCAAATTCAAAGAGGGTGATGGCCCTGCGTTTGCTTTTCACGCGCAGACCACAGATAAAATCCTGATCGCTACTGCAAACGGGCGTTTTTATACTTTGGGGGCTGACAAACTACCTGGTGCACGCGGCTTCGGGGAACCACTTGGCAGCATGGTGGATGTAGAGGCAGGTAATGATATCGTGGCGGCCTTGCCGGTCACGCCCAATGGGCGGATGTTGCTTGCCGCGTCGATAGGCAAGGGCTTTATCGCAAAAATGGCTGACGTTGTGGCCGAGACCCGTAAAGGGCGTGGCGTAGTCAGTTTGAAACCTGGTGCGAAACTTAAGGTAGTGCGCGCGGCACCTTCTGAGACCAGCGAAGAGGCGCTGTTGAAAGACCAATATGTCGCGGTCGTCGGCGACAATCGCAAGCTGGTGGCGTTTCCGCTTCATGAACTGCCCGAAATGGCCAAAGGGCAGGGCGTGACGCTGCAACGCTATAAGGATGGTGGCCTCGCCGACGCCATCTGTTTCCGAATGAGCGAGGGCCTTAGCTGGGCAATGGGTGGCGATAGCGGCCGCACGCGAACCGAGAATGACATGTCCCTTTGGCGTGTGGCTCGCGGAGCTGCGGGTCGCCTCCCTCCCCAAGGATTTCCGCGCAGCAACCGATTTGATTAACAATCGTTTTTAGATATGTTAACCCTTTATTCGGCATAAAGCGGAGACATTAATTTACAGGTCTCAGCTACATACCGCCGCAATGAAAATAATCAGTCGCCAGGAATTTGCAGAAGTTGTGTCGCGGCCCGTCGGTTTTGACGGTGCTTTCGGCTCACGGTCGGTCGATCCAACAATTGAATATGGTTGGCTCGCATCGCTTCCCATTGCCGGCGCTATTTTCCGGCTGGAGGGTCAAAATGTCGACCATATCTTCAGCAACCGGATGTTCGACGATCTTGCTCTAGGTTTTCGGCGTGAAGCTGGTCTCGACATGGCAATATTGGCAGACCGAGTGATCGAGATGGTCGATCAGGGCCGCGATAAACATTTCGAATGCTGGCAATCGCCTGACACGGTAAACCGCCGCGAACTGGAAATTAGCATCGCGCGCTTTGGTGTTGGTGGCGACATGATGTTGGTGTCGATACTCGACCGAACGGCTGAAGCGGTTAGCCGGATAAATCTTCGCCGTGAAATGCTGAGCGATAGTCTGACCGGCTTTTGCAACCGCACTGGTTTCGAAGAGGAGGTGGAGAACGCTATCGCCGGGCTTTGCCTTTCCGGCGCGGCAAGTCGATATGCCATCATCCTTGTCGATTTAGCCCGGTTCAGCCGAGTCAATGAATCGGTTGGGGCGATGGCAGGGGATGAGTTGATCATGACCGTGGCGCGCCGTCTGAATTCGCGCATCCGAAGCAATGAAATTTTGTGCCGTCTCGGCGGCAATGAATTCGCGCTTTTCGTTCATCTCGACAATGAAAGCATCAATATCGAGCGCATTGCCCAGCGGTTGATCGATGTGTTTGACGAACCCTGCCAACTGTCCAATCTGGAAATTCAGGTCGAATGTGCGGTAGCGGCAGCCTTGGGCGACGTTGGCACCGATGATCCCGTAGACACCTTAAGGCACGCGCAGATTGCTCTGAAACGTGCAAAATCAAGCAAGAGTTTTGAGCTTTATGCGCCCGGTGCAGCAGACAATGCTCGACGCCGCTTTTCGATGGAAACCGATCTTCGCCGGGCGCTGCAACGCGGTGAGCTGGATCTTCACTATCAGCCACTGGTCGATCTGGGCACGGGTGCGCTCAGCGGTTTCGAGGCGCTTGCGCGTTGGCAGCATCCCGATCTGGGGCCTATTTCGCCCGTCGACTTTATTCCGGTTGCCGAAGAAAGCGGACTGATTGTGCCACTAGGCCGGTGGGCGCTTCAGCAAGCGGCGATGACCGTTGCAGCATGGGATAAGAAGTTAGAAATCGACGTCGATTTTAAGATTTCGGTCAACATGTCAGCGGTGCAAATGCAGCGTGACGATGTGGTGGAGGCTGTGTCGTCGGCGCTTTCGGCTGCCGGCATCGCTGGTGACCGTCTAACGCTAGAACTTACTGAAAGCGCATTCATCAACGATCCGGACGGAGCCAAGAAGCTTCTGGAGGCGTTAAAGGCGCTTGATACCAATCTGGCGATGGATGATTTTGGCACTGGCTATTCGAACCTTGCCTATCTTCAACAGCTACCGATTGACGTGCTCAAGATTGACCGCAGCTTTGTGTCCGGCATGATGATCGACAGGGATAAGCGGGCCATTGTTCGCACGGTATTGTCGCTGGCGCGCGCTTTAGGCATGAAAACGACTGCTGAGGGCATCGAGAGCGAAGAAATTTCGGAAGTTTTACGTCGGCTGGGTTGTTCAGTCGGGCAAGGCTATTATTTCGCCCGACCGCTTACACCGGATGCGGCCTATGCGTTTTTGGAAGCCAGTGTCGCATCGGCAACTGCCTGATCAGCTAGTATATTTGCGCGTGCGACAGGCGGAAAGTCCTCGCTGATCCATATACGTTCGACTGCTTTCAATGTTTGGGCGACCATCGGACCAATTGGCAACCCGCGGCTTACCAATTCACCACCTTTGATTGGGAACTCGGGTACGGACCAGTCTTTTAGCAGGGCCATCGAGGCAGAAAGATCGCCATCAACGGTAAATAGCATTGCCGCATCGCGCGCGCACCCGATGCTTTCGTAATAGGCTATTGCGCGAATATTATGCGCAGAAGGCAGCTCGCCGCTGACACGTGCAACCATATCCGCTCTAATCGCGTTTGATAGTTTTAAGCGCATGGCGACTTTTTGGGCGACCTCTGCATTGCGGGGCAAAAGCGATAAAATTCGGGCAGGGAGCGACGGCTTTACTGCCTGGGCTTTTTCCCGCGCCAGAAGTCGATCGAGCGATTGGGCTGCATCTTCTGTTACTTCGGGCAGGAACGCTGCGAATATCTTGTGGTCGATCATAAGCGATATTGCTTGACGAGGGTCGGGTAACGCTAGCAACTTCAACAATTCACTAGCAATGCGCTCTCTGGAAAGCGCCAAAAGTTTATTCGCAGCGGCGCTACATGCCGATATCGCTTTGCCATCCACTATGCCGTTTCCAAACCGAGCAAGGAAACGGAAATAGCGCAGTATGCGAAGGTAGTCCTCAGCAATGCGTTCGTTGGCGTCTCCGATAAAACGAACAGCGCGCCTTTCCAGATCCTCAAGCCCGCCGAAATAGTCGTATACCTCGCCAGTAGCTGGGTCTGCATAAAGCGCGTTGATAGTGAAATCCCGCCGCGCAGCATCTTCTTTCCAGTCAGTGGCAAAGGCGACGATAGCGCGTCTGCCATCGGTCGCTACATCACGGCGCAGCGTGGTGATTTCGTAATTTTTGCCATCGACGACAGCAGTTACGGTGCCATGATCGATACCAGTGGGAATGGCCTTGATATGTGCCGATTCCAATCGGTCGATAACAATGTCTGGCAAGAGCGTTGTTGCAAGATCGACATCGGTGACAGCGATATCGAGCAATGTATCGCGCACTGCGCCGCCGACGATTAACGGCCCGCCATGGTCGTCATGCAGTGCCGTGACAACGCGCTTTAAACCCTCGGCTTCACGCCATTGCGCCCACGGTAGGGTAACTGCGCTCATATCAGCCGTCGTGCCAGATTGGCGATGATGCCAGCGGTCACACCCCAAATCCGCCGTTCACCCCACTGCATGTCAAGATACATCCGCTGTTGCCCATTCCACATTGTTTCCTTCTTTACTGAGTTGGTC
>JBKJLZ010000248.1:0-3563 GCA_046596705.1 Sphingorhabdus sp.
TGATTGCGGGCGTTGCAAAAATAGAAGTAGGGGCACGCGGTACATTGGTCAGCTTCCAGGGCGAGACGCCGCCTAACGTACCGGGGCTTTTGGCCTATGTATCGAAGCTGGGCGAAACCGCGAAATTGCGACCCGACAGCAAGCTGGTCATCAACCGCGTGTGGAGCGACCCTATATCGCGGCTCAGCGGATGCTTGCAGTTGTCAAAGGGGCTGGCGAATATTGCAAAGCGTGCGGGCTAAGACCTGCAGTCACGTTCAATAGCATCGCAGTGCCAACCGCACAAAATCATCCGGAGATAGCGGCGGCGAACGAAGATAGCCTTGGAAATAATCGCAGCCCTCTACCTTGAGCATCGCCAGTTCTTCCTCCCGCTCGACGCCTTCAGCTATGATTTTTAGCTCCAGCGCTTTGGCCATGGCAATAATTGCGCGGAGCACGATGCGATCCTTGCCAGTGCCGCTGATGTCGGGAGTCATGCTCTTGTCTATTTTCAGATAATCCAATGGCAACGCTTTAAGATAAGCCAGGCTTGAATAGCCTGTGCCGAAATCGTCAACCGCAATCTGTATATTCCGGTCACGCAACTGCTGAAGCTCTATCGACGCCAGATCTATGTCGCGCACAAGGCTCTCCTCGGTAAGTTCAAGCGTCAATCGGTCGGCGGAAAAACCCGTGCGCTCCAACAATGCCAGCAAACGTATGCAATAACCCTCGCCCAGCTCCTCGGCGCCGAGGTTGACGGCAAGTCGCAAGTTACCGAGCGCAGCAGGCCATTTGGCGGCAATCGCGATCGCCTCTTCCTGAATCAGATGGGACAATTCTTCTCGGAGATCGCAGCGGTCGGCAGCCGCAAACAGCTGCGCTGCGCCAATTTCGCCGAGTTCGTCGGTTTGCAGTCGGGCCAAAGCTTCTGCACCCATCAATTGGCCGGTTGCTATCTCGAATTGCGGTTGCAGGACGATGGAGATTTGACGTTCGGCAATTGCCGCGCGCATTCCGGTGTCGATTGCGGCGGTCACTTGCGAGTCAACGGTTCCATGATATTCTGCAAACGCCATGCGCTTGCCTTTTCGCGTATATGCCCGAGAAAGTGCTGTTCCGGCGCGATGCAGCAACTCAATGCCCGTTTCATTTGGTTCGGCACACGCAATACCGATGCGCGCGCTGATGTGGAGAGGCGACGCTTCGTCTCCCAAATCGGCCGAAACCACTTCGAGAATTTTCCGGGCAAATCTTTCAAGTTGTTTTGCCGTCGGCTGCCCGCCGATAATCAACAAAAATTCGCGCCCCGGCATCCGCGCGACAAGTTTGATCGCTGCCACGTGCTCACTCGCAAATCCTATTATTTTGTCTCCCACTTCGCGGATGACGTTGTCGCCTCGTTCACGGCCGAGCCGCTCGTTAATTTGCTTCAGATCTTTTATGCCGACAAGCACAACCGCCACGCTTGCTTGCTGCGCGCCCTCAAAATTGGCCAACCAGTCGCGCGCACTTCGGGCTTTTGCCATACGAAGCGCGAGCGGAGATTTAGCGTGTTCGAATTTGGGATGCGAAGAGTGCATTGTGGCACCATAAAGCCAATATCTTACCCATCCATTGTTTTTCTGGCATTTCGGCTTTGTCAGTTCGGCATTTACGCCTAAACATGGCCCATGATCGACGGGTTTGGACGCAAAATCGACTATCTGCGCATATCGGTCACCGACCGGTGCAATTTTCGCTGCCATTATTGTATGCCGGAAAAGCAGAAGTTTTTGTCGCATAATGAGCTTCTGGATTACAGTGAGATTGCGTTGCTCGCGAACCGCTTCATTGCTCACGGTATTCGTAAAATCCGGCTGACAGGCGGCGAACCGTTATTACGCCGAGACATCGCCGTACTAATCCGCGAACTTGGCGGACATGTCCATGCCGGACGACTTGACGAGCTGACATTGACTACCAACGGTAGCCGCTTGGCCGAATTTGCGTCTGTGCTCGCAGAAGCGGGCGTAAAGCGGATCAATGTGAGTTTGGACAGCCTGAAAACTGACACGTTTCGCGAGATCACGCGCGGTGGCGATTTGGTGCAAGTTTTAACGGGTATTAGCGCGGCGAAATCGCACAATCTGTTTATAAAAATCAACATGGTTGCGCTTAAAAATCAAAATCAGTCTGAAATTCTTTCGATGGCAGAGTATTGCGCTACGAACGGTCACGATTTGGCAATTATTGAAACGATGCCGCTCGGCGACGGCGTAGCTGGGCGGCAGGATCGGTTCATCGTCATTGACGATTTTATCGCACCATTGCGAGAGCAATATGAACTGACTTCGATACCCCACCGTAGCGCTGGTCCGGCCCGCTATTGGCAGGTTTCTCCCCTCGACCTTCGACTCGCTGTGATAACGCCGATGAGCCACAATTTCTGCGATGATTGCAACCGGCTCCGTCTGACCACGGACGGCAAGATATTCATGTGCCTTGGCTCTGAAATGCATATCGATTTAAAGAAAGCGATGCGTGACGAAGGTATGGCTGCTGTCGATCAACTACTCCAGCAAGCGCTTCGCCTGAAACCTGAACGCCATGATTTTGAAAGGCAGCTTGCGTATCCCGAATTGCGTTTTGCGCGCCATATGAACGCAACCGGCGGATGAGTGCCTACCCTAGCCTTGCAATTATATCTTCAGCCACGCCAGCGGCTCGTGAAGCAGAGGCCATATTGCGCCAACAGCATGAATTTGTGCCGTTAGTTGAAGCCGATGCGGTGATCGTTCTCGGCGGTGACGGCCATATGTTGCAGGTTTTACACCAGTTGCTTGAAAACCGCCGTGATATCCCCGCCTACGGCATGAACCGAGGCACAATCGGTTTCTTAATGAACGGATGGCAACCCGGCGAGTTACTGAACCGTCTCGAGCGCGCAAAGTCTTTCTCGGTTAAACCGCTCACCACGACAGTGACGACGGTCAGCGGCCAAAGCTTTACGCTGCCGGCGATTAACGAGGTTTCGTTGCTCCGCGAAACGCGGCAGGCCGCGAAAATCGAGATTTCAGTCAATAGTCGGCCGGTAATACCCGAGTTAATTTGCGACGGCATATTGGTCTCAACACCGGCTGGTTCAACTGCCTATAACCTCTCGGCTAACGGCCCGATCCTGCCGCTCGATTCATCGTTGCTAGCGCTCACTCCGATTAGCCCTTTCCGCCCGCGTCGGTGGAAAGGCGCTATCCTTCCTGACCGATATGTCATCAGGCTGACCATCCTTGAATCAGACAAACGTCCGGTTAGCGCAGTTGCCGATCAGCGCGAAATCCGCGATATCGCTTCGGTCGAAGTAGCGCTGGACCGCAGCCGCTCGCTTACTTTGTTGTTCGATCCCGAACACGCACTCGACGACCGCATCGCAATGGAGCAATTTGTCACCTGAATGTCATGACAATGCTTGCAAAGCTTCAAAAGTCGCTGCTATAGGCCCGCATGTCTGAGCAATCAGGCTGTTCCCTGGTAGCTCAGTGGTAGAGCAGTTGACTGTTAATCAATTGGTCGGGGGTTCGAATCCCTCCCGGGGAGCCATT
>JBKJLZ010000136.1:0-2884 GCA_046596705.1 Sphingorhabdus sp.
TTTGGGCTTGGCAACTTTCAAAGCTGCGGCCGTAATGATGCCGCAACCTGCCGCATCATCTATGGCACCGGTTGCCAAGTCCCAGCTGTCGAGGTGGCATGCGATCACAATCATTCCAAGTTTCGGATTGCTGCCCCGAATGTCGGCAATAACGTTACCCGAAGTCTGCATCCCGATATTCTGCGGTGTCAAAGTAAGCTTCATTTTGACCGGCTTTCCGCGAGCGATCATTCTTTCGAGATTTTCAGCATCGGGTATCGACAGAGCACCCGCCGGAATAGGCGTAACGCCAGCGTCAAAATTGGTGTTCCCGGTGTGCGGGTTCCGATGATGATCGGTTCCCACCGAACGGATGACGATTGCGGCCGCGCCTTTTTTTGCGGCAATGTTCGGTCCGACAAAGCGCGCTCCGCCAAACGCGGCGTAGCTGGAACCATCCTGCGTTGCCTGCATGGCGTGGCTGACAAAGGCAATCTTGCCCTTCAAACTGCCATCGGAAGCCTTGCGCAAAGCTTCCAGGGTTGGAAAGTAAACGATTTCCGCCTCAATGTCGGCATCCCCGGTGCTGCCGCTGTTGCCTAGCGCGGTGACATGGAGCTTCTGCATGAACGGCTCTGTTACGTAAGCGGTTTCTGCGCCGCGCACCCAAGTTGGCATCTGAAATTCTTCGATCCGCGCATTGCCGATACCCAAGGATTTCAGTTTAGCAACCGACCAGGTACGCGCCCGCGCCTCGGCCTCGGTTCCCGCCTGTCGAGGTCCGACTTCGGTGGTCATTCCCTCGACGATGTCCCATGCCACATCGTCTTTCAGCGCCAATTCTATTGCTTTGTCTGTCGGTGTCGTCGTCGCTGCGTTGGCTACAATTGGGGAGGAGAGCAGCGAAGTTCCAGCGACGATTGGGAAGATTATCTTTTTCATAGGCGGTGGCTTATAGAGCCTTGCAGTGTTTGCCAATCCCGCCTTGCGGCCTTGTCACGAGATAGCTAGGGAAGCGCCAAATCATCGACATTTTTGAAATAAGAGAGTTTATCCATGGCCGCGCAATATAGCTACGTGATGAAGGGGATGACCAAGACATTTCCCGGTGCCAACAAGCCAGTGCTTAGCAACATCAATCTTCAGTTTTATCCTGATGCAAAGATCGGCATCGTCGGCCCCAACGGTACAGGTAAATCCACGCTAATGAAAATTATGGCTGGGATGGATACTGAGTTTACCGGTGAAGCATGGCCGGGTGAGCATATCACCGTTGGCTATCTGGCGCAGGAGCCTGAGCTCGACCCGACTAAGACTGTGCGCGAAAACGTCATGGACGGTGTTCGTCCAGTTGCCGACCTTGTCGAACGGTTCAATGAAATTTCGATGATCATGGGCGACCCTCCAGAGGACGCAGACTTCGATGCGCTGATGGAAGAAATGGGGACGCTGCAGGAAAAGATCGATGCAGTCGATGGTTGGTCGCTCGATAATCAACTGGAGCTGGCAATGGATGCACTTCGTTGCCCACCGGCCGATGCCAGCGTCGTCAATCTGTCAGGTGGTGAAAAGCGACGGATCGCGCTCACTAGGCTGTTGCTCGAAAAACCTGACATATTGTTGCTCGATGAGCCAACCAACCACCTCGACGCCGAGAGCGTCGCGTGGCTCGAAAAACATCTGGTCGATTACAAAGGCAATGTGATCCTCGTCACCCACGATCGATACTTTCTCGACAATGTGGTGAGCTGGATCCTCGAACTCGATCGAGGACGCTATTTTGTCTATGAAGGCAATTATTCGACTTATCTTGAGAAAAAGGGCAAGCGCCTCGAGCAGGAAGCCCGCGAGGATTCTGGCCGCCAGAAGGCGATCAAGGACGAGCTAGAGTGGATCAGGCAGAGCCCTAAAGCGCGGCAAACTAAGTCCAAGGCGCGGATCAAATCTTTTGATCAGTTGGTCGAAGCGCAGGAAAACCGCGTTCCCGGCAAGGCCCAGATCGTTATCCAGACCCCCGAGCGCCTGGGTAGCAAAGTCATTGAAGTTAATAATGTCTCTAAGGCCTATGGTGATAAGCTGCTGTTCGAAAACTTGTCCTTCTCGGTTCCGCCAGGCGGTATCGTTGGCGTGATCGGCCCGAACGGCGCCGGTAAATCGACGTTGTTTAAGCTGATAACCGGTCAGGAAACCGCCGATAGCGGCCAAGTAGATATTGGTGACACGGTGAAGCTGGGCTTTGTAGACCAGAGCCGGGATGATCTCGATCCGAACAAAAACGTTTGGGAAGAAATATCCGGTGGTGCCGACTTTATGAAACTTGGTAAGCATGAGACGCCGACACGCGCCTACGTGGGCGCATTTAACTTCAAAGGCGTCGATCAGCAAAAAAAGGTAGGCCAGCTATCGGGCGGTGAACGCAACCGTGTGCACATGGCGAAAATGCTCAAGGAGGGCGGCAATGTGCTGCTGCTCGATGAGCCCACCAACGACCTCGACGTCGAAACGCTGTCGGCGCTTGAAGAAGCGCTTGAGTGTTTTGCAGGGTGCGCAGTGGTCATTAGCCATGACCGTTTTTTCCTCGACCGGTTGGCCACACATATCCTTGCGTTTGAGGGCGACAGTCATGTCGAATGGTTTGAGGGCAATTTCGAATCCTACGAAGAGGACAAAATTCGTCGTCTCGGCGACGAGGCCACCCGTCCACACCGTGCAACATATAAGAAGATGACGCGTTAAACGGGTGTCGTGAAAACAACGTCGCTTTTTTGAGAATGGTCGAATGATGCATCGCCTTATTTTGATGCTGGCATTGGCACTTAGCGTTGCACCGCTGCATGCCACGAAGCCCTCACCATGGACGGTGACTTCAGCCGACGCTCTGGCTCAGATCGACGATGATATCCGT
>JBKJLZ010000121.1:0-17057 GCA_046596705.1 Sphingorhabdus sp.
GAGGCGGAAGGTTGGGGCAAGGGCCAGACGCAATATCGCCTGCGCGACTGGGGCGTTTCGCGGCAGCGTTATTGGGGAACACCGATCCCGATCATCCACTGCGACGGCTGCGGCGCAGTGCCGGTGCCGAATGATCAGCTGCCCGTTGTGCTGCCTGAAGATGTCACCTTTGATATTCCCGGTAATCCGCTTGATCGGCATCCGACATGGGGCAAGGTCGATTGCCCATCTTGCGGCAAAGCGGCGCGGCGCGAGACCGATACGCTCGATACGTTCGTCAACAGTAGCTGGTATTTTCTCCGCTTTGCCAGCCAGCCGATGGACAGACCCTTCGACCGAACGACCGCGGAAAAATGGCTTCCTGTCGACCAGTATATTGGCGGCGTCGAGCATGCGATTTTGCATTTGCTCTACGCGCGCTTCTGGACGCGGGCGCTCTCACATATCGGTATGATCGAAGTGAAGGAGCCATTTGCCTCGTTGTTCACGCAGGGCATGGTGACTCACCAGACCTACCAGGCTGGCGACGGCAGCTGGCTAAGCCCTGACGAAGTTCGCCATGAAGGAGACGATTGGGTTCACATCGAAAGCGGGCAACCGGTGGCGGCGGGCCGAATCGAAAAGATGTCCAAGTCGAAGAAAAATGTCGTCGATCCCGATGATATTGTCGATCAATATGGTGCCGACGCGGTGCGCTGGTTCATGCTGTCCGACAGCCCCCCCGAGCGTGATCTCGAATGGTCTGAAAGTGGCATCGAAGGCTGCTGGCGGTTTGTCCAAAGATTGTGGCGGCTGGTCCAATCAAATCCTCCCCGTGCCGGGGAGGGGGACCACCCGCAGGGTGGTGGAGGGGGAGCGCAGCCCGACGCAGCGCCTGACGGAGGCCCCCCTCCGTCATCCGTTCCGGATGCCACCTCCCCGTCCCGGGGAGGATCGGACCCGGCACTCGATCGCAAAACGCATCAGGCGATCGCCGGCGTTGCTGCCGATATCGACGCACTTGCGTTCAACAAGGCGATTGCGAAAATTTACGACCTTACCAACGCCATCGAGAAAGCTGCGCCGAGCGAAAGTCGCAACAATGCGATACGCGATATAGTTTTGCTGGCTGCGCCTATGGTCCCGCATTTGGCCGAACAGGCATGGGAGACACTTGGCGGGGGCGGGCTGATTGCCGACGCGCCGTGGCCAACGGTCGATCCCGCGCTTCTGGTCGAGAATGAAGTCACCGTCGCAGTTCAGGTCATGGGAAAGCTGCGCGATACGTTGACCGTTGCCAAAGGGCTGAACCAAGACGAATTGCAGGTGCTTGCTTTGGCCAGCGAGAAGGTGCAGCGTAGCGTTGATGGCGCCGCTATCCGGAAAGTCATCGTGGTGCCCGACAGGTTGGTCAATATCGTTTTATGATCGAAACAAAACACACTGTGCTCCTGCGAAGGCAGGAGCGTTGGTCGGCCCGGGCACGTCTTGCCATACAGGGCTCCTGCCTGCGCAGGAGCACGGCGGTTCTATTGCTGTCCTACCTCCTCGCAGCGTGCGGGTTACAGCCGCTTTACAGCGGAGGCTCAACGGGCGTTGTTGCGACTACGCTTGGCTCGGTTTCGGTCGAACCAATCGAGGGCAAGGCTGGCTGGTTGATGCGCAACGCGCTGAATGACAGGCTTCGTGCGGACGAGAACGCCAGCGCCCGTTATCGTCTGGTGGTACTGCTCGATGACAATATCGAAGGATTTGGCGTTCGCGCCGATGACACTGTCACCCGTGAGCGTCGAACGCTGCGCGCGCGTTATCAGTTGATCGACAACAGCACTGGCACGACGGTTGTCGATGCGACCGCTGGGTCGGACGCGGGCATCGACGTCGTTAGCTCGGAATATGCAACGATAGCCGGCGAGAACAGCGCGCTTGAAAACCTGTCGCAGCGGGTTGCCGACCAGATCGTGACTCGCCTGTCGCTCTACGCGCGGCAAACCAATCCCGCTGAATGAGCAGCCCTAAAGAACGAACATTTATCGGGGCGATTACGGCGCGACCCGACATCCGTTTTTTCCTGATTTTCGGACAGGACGAATCGGCAATCACCGACATATCGGACCAAATGGCGCTTCAGCTTGGGTCGGGTGTTGAGCGTATCGATCTCGACAGCGACCGTATCCGAAATGACCCGGCTTTGCTTGCAGACGAGGCATCGGCCATGTCGCTGTTTGGCGACAAACGCTATATCCGGCTCAATTTTCGCCGTGAGGAAGGGCTGCCAGCGGTTGAGAATCTGCTGGCCCTAACCGGCGGCGGTAATCCGGTGATCGCCACCGCTGGCAACCTGACCAAAGCAAGCAAATTGCGAAAGCTCGCCGAGAGTTCGCCGCGCGCAATGGCGCATATTTGTTATGCCCCTGAAGAAGGTGATGCAGCAGCCGCGATCATGGAGGCAGCGGCGACTCGCGGTCTGAAACTTGACCGGTCGCTTGCGTCGAGGATTGCGCGCTATACCGGGCAAGACCGCAAACTGGGGGTCTGCGAAGTTGAAAAGCTGGCCTTATATTATGATTGTTCGCCTGAACGTCCGGCATCGGTCGAAGTTTCAATATTTGAGGCATTGTCCGCAGAAACAGGCGAGGAGAATGTCAGCGGTCTTATCAATCAAGTTATGGGCGGCGACTTGCGCAAACTGGGCACCGAAATCATGGCTGCGCGCGACATCGGTGTCGATGCGATCCGGATCGTGCGCGCGCTGCAGCGGCGGGTCAATATCCTCGCTTCGTTGCGGGCAAAGGTCGACAAGGGATCGAACCCAGGGGCTTTGGTCAAGGCAACACGATCGATTTTCTGGAAAGAAGCCGACGACTTTGTTCGGCAACTCGGCCGGTGGCCATCCGAGCGGCTAGCCGGGTTAAACAGCCATCTAATCGAGGTCGAAGCCAAGCTGATGTCGGTCAAGCAGGGGCTTGGCGATGTTATACTGGAAGAAGAATTGCTTCGGATAGCACGAGCGGCGGCGCGGCGAGCCTGATCAGCTTATTCATACTGTGCCGTAATCGGAATCCTTCCACGGAATGTTCCGGCCGTACTGCCGCGCACAACCAGTCGCCCGCCGAAAGAGAAGCTCAACCGACCGGCTGAATCGAGCTGCGGCGTGCGAGTCAAATTCGTGCGCAAACCCCATATCTCGATTGAGCCACCGGTCGACGACGTCATCCTGACCGTCGTTGGCAGATCGATCCGCACTGGTCGCCCCGGTTCGCCGCGGACAACGGCAGACCCGGCAAGTGCAGACCCGCCCAAATCCAAAAGACCACCATCGACTTTACGGTCGCCATTGTCGGGATTGACCTCGATTGCGCCCCCATTTGCGCCGGACAGCGCGGCGCGGCTGAAATCCAGCTGGGTTACTATGTCTATACTGATCGGAATTTCGGGTGTTGCAGCGGCAACTGTGGAGGCATCTTCTGGCTTGCACAAACGGCACGCTTCTCCCCCCGTTGCTACAAGCAACGGCAAAAGCCCCAACGCCCCCACAGCGCGCAGCATATGACCTGGTCCTGTCATATGCCTATGCGCCATAATGATGCATGGTAAACAGATCGTTAAGTCGTAACCTTGACCTCAGCTCCAGCGAACCCCACATCGACATCGAAAGGTACCTTCATGCAAAAAATCGAAAAGACCGAGGCCGAATGGCGCGCTACGCTTGATCCGGTACAATATCATGTGCTGCGCGAAGCAGGCACGGAACGCGCTTTCGCAGGTCAGTTGACCGACGAAAAACGCGAAGGGGAGTTTCGGTGCGCGGGCTGTGGTACCACGCTGTTCGCTTCGGATACCAAATTCGATAGCGGGTCGGGATGGCCAAGCTTTACCGCGCCTGCCGATGCCGCCGTCGTCGATGAGCACCGCGATGTTTCGCATGGAATGGTGCGAACCGAGGTTCGTTGTGCCGCATGCGAAGGCCATTTGGGCCATGTTTTTCCCGACGGGCCCGGGCCGAACGGCCTGCGCTATTGCATCAACAGTGCAGCGCTTGAATTCGACCCTGAATGACGGCGGTCGAATGGCGCTTGTGACTACCGCCGATTATCATTAACACGCCCGCGATGGCACGCGCACGTTCAGTATCTGACGGACAAGGACGGTTCCGGGTCTGGGCCGTTCGAATCCTTAAAATCGCAACTATTTCAACGCTTTTGCTTTTGATGATTGGTGGCATTTTCGTCGCAATTGCGCGTAGCGAAATCAGCAGTTTCGAAGATTTGAAGGCGTCGCCAAATGGTCAGATGATCCGTGTCAGAGCCGCCGATGGTACCGTCATCCAGTCACTCGGCCCAAGCTTTGGCCGGTGGTTGACCTTCAGACAATTGCCCGACGAAATGAAGGATGCAATGGTCGCGGTCGAGGACCGGCGTTACTATATGCACCCCGGCATTGATCCGATCGGCGTGGCCCGTGCCATTTACGTAACTGGAACGGGGGGCGGGCGTTTGCGCGCAACTTCGACCATCACCCAACAGCTGGCGCGCAATCTGTACCTGAATAACAACCGCGAATGGGGGCGCAAACTGCGCGAGGCAATCCTGGCGATGGCGATGGAAACCAAGTTTTCCAAGGAGCAAATCCTCGAACTATATTTGAACAAGGTTTATTTCGGCGGCGGAGCATATGGTGTTGATGCTGCTTCCCGCAGATTTTTCGATCATGGGGCCGAAAGCCTTAACCTTGCAGAGGCAGCGATCATCGCTGGACTTGTAAAGGCTCCGTCGCGCTATTCACCGACTGCCGATGCGAAAGCGGCGTTAGGCCGGGCGACCGTCGTTGTCGGGGTTATGCAAGATGCCGGTATGATTACTGCGGATGAAGCAGCGTCGGTAAAACCAGCGGCGGTCAAACTTGCCGCAGAACCACCGCAGGACAGCGTTCGTTATTTCACCGATTGGGTATTGCCGCAGCTCGACGGAATGATCGACGAGACCGAAAAGCCGCTCGATGTCTGGACTACTCTCGATCTGAAGATGCAGCGTGCAGCAACCGCTGCTATTGCCGCCAATGCCCCCCGCGGTACCCAGGGTGCGCTGGTGTCCATTGACCGCGATGGTGCGGTAAAGGCGATGGTCGGCGGCACCGATTATGTCAGCAGTAATTATAACCGCGCGGTTACTTCGGTTCGTCAGCCCGGCTCTGCGTGGAAGCTGTTTGTTTATCTAACAGCACTCGAAGCCGGCTACCGACCTGAAGACAAGGTTGTTGATAAACCTGTGGAAATCGATGGCTGGAAACCGCGAAATAGCGGCGGTAACTATGCCGGGGAAATTACTGTCCGTACCGCTTTTGCTTATTCGAAAAACACCGTCGCTGCGCAAATAGGTGAAGAGGTCGGGACCAGCAGCATCGCCAATATGGCGCGCCGGTTCGGGATCACCACGCCGATCAATACGTTGCCGTCCATGGTGCTCGGCACGTCCGAAGCTCGGGTGATCGATATGACCAGAGCGTTTGCTGCCGTAGCCGCTAAGGGGCGTAGTATTCAGCCCTATGGCATAATCAAGGTAACGACGATCGAGGGCGATGTGATATACAATGCTAAGCCGGGCAATTCAATTCAGCTTGTCGAACCATGGGTCGCGGCAAGCATGACCGATCTTATGCAAACCGCCGTCGCCACCGGCACCGGGCGAGCGGCGAATATCGGTCGTCCGGTTGCCGGGAAGACCGGGACAACCAGCAGTAACAAGGATGGCTGGTTTCTCGGATTTTCGAGTGGGCTTACAACGGGCGTATGGATGGGACGCGATAATGCCCGTGCCGTTGGCGGACTTGAGGGCGGGCGAGCGCCTGCACAGGCTTGGGCAGCCTTCATGCGCATCGCAGTTGCAGGGCGGCCTGTAGAGAATTTCGATACCGAGGTAACATTCCCTGAACGGCTGGAAGACGAAGAGTTGTTACTCGAAGGCGAAGAGGGCATTTTGCTCGACGAAAACGGTATGCCGATCGAGGGTGTACCAACAGTCGACGAAAATGCGCTGCCGGGCGAACCGACACCCGATCCTCTCGACGAAGCCTGGATCGACCGAGCCATCGGGCGTCAGGAAGAAGAACTCGACCCCGAAGAAGGACTGCCGCAACTGCGTTAAGGAATGTTTCGAGCTAAAGCTTGTGACCTGTCCGGTCGCGCTTGGTATCCAGATACTCGGCATTATGCGGATTGGCCGCGATTTTCAGCGGCAACCGTTCGACGACCGACAGGCCTTCGTTTTCCAACCCTATTACCTTTGAGGGATTGTTGGTCAGCAACCTGAGTTCGTTAACCCCGAGCAATGCGAGCATTCTCGCCGCAACCGTAAAATCACGCGCATCGACGGCAAACCCTAATCGAACATTGGCGTCAACCGTGTCGAAACCCTGATCCTGAAGCGCATAGGCACGAAGCTTGTTGATAAGCCCGATCCCGCGACCTTCCTGACGCAAATAGAGCAGGATTCCCCATCCGCTGTCCGAAATCCGATGCAACGCTTCGTGCAGCTGTGGGCCGCAATCGCATTTCAGGCTACCAAGCACGTCACCAGTTAAGCATTCGCTGTGTAGACGCACCAGCGGTGGACTTTGGTCGCGCTGGCCGATCACGAGCGCGACATGGTCGCTGGCATCGGCATCTGTGCGAAAAGCGATAATTTCACCACCGGCATTGGCCGCCACCGGCAGTCTAGCGCGCGCGGCAATATGCAGCGCGGTCGTATCGTTGAAAGCAGCGACATCGGCAGCACTGACAACGTCTGCATCTACAGTGCCGCTCTCGTGCATCAGAAAGGCGGGCAGCAACCCCGCCAGTCGCGCCAGCTCCATCGCAGCTTTGGCTGCTTCACCATCGGACAGCGGTCGAGCAGAAAATGGCCCTTTCATCGGATAGCGCAGATCGAGCGTCGGGTCGGCAATCGCCAGGGCCAGACGAAGATCGAGATCGCGAGGCGCGGCAATCATGACGGGCAACGCGACATCGGCCGCCGCGATCTGGTTTGCCAGCTTAAGCGTTGCCGCTCTACTCGACGACAGAAGCAACGCCGACGCGTCAGCCAATTCGGATGCGGTCTCGACTGCAGTCAAAACCATATCAGCATCCGGCCCCCGAACGCGTATCGCCCACCCCCGGCGGAGCGAATCAATTGCCCGTGCCGCCAGCCGGGCATTGCCGACCGAGACCTTGGCGTCGCTCAAAAAGCAAATTCCGTAACGATCGGTGCATGGTCGGACGGCTTTCCCCAGCTGCGGCATTTCTTGTCGACATGATGCGATACCGTATTGCCGATGAGGTCGGGTGTCACCCACATATGGTCTAGCCTCCGGCCGCGATCGGATGCCTCCCAATCCTGAGCGCGGTAGCTCCACCATGTATAAAGTTTTTGCGACGGGTCGATAAAATGCCGGGCAACGTCGACCCAATCGGCGGCGGCCTTCATCTGCGCCAACAAGTCGATTTCAATAGCGGTGTGGCTGACCACATTGATGAGTTGCTTGTGACTCCACACATCTTGTTCCAGTGGAGCCACGTTGAAGTCGCCGGTCAAGATCGTTGGACCCTTCAACGAACCTGACCAGTCGATCATTCGCCGGAGGAAATCCAGTTTCTGGCCGAATTTGGAGTTCACATCGCGGTCGGGTTCTTCGCCGCCTGCTGGAATATAGACATTATCGAGCCTGATACCGGGCTTTCCTTCCAACCCAAGCTCTGCCCCGATATGCCGTGCTTCGCCGTTGGCCTGCCAGTCCTCTACTGAGCGGTTGAGAAGTGGCACCTTACTGATGATAGCAACGCCGTGGTGCATCGGCTGACCATTTAACATCATATGACGATAGCCGAGTTGACGGAACAGGCCTTCTGGAAACATGCCGTCGACGACCTTTGTTTCCTGAAGACATAGTATATCGGGAGCTTCATCACGCAGATAGCGTTCCACGATGTCGAGGCGTGCGCGGACCGAGTTAATATTCCAGGAAGCGATGCGGAGAGTTTGAGCCATATGCGCCCGCCCTATAGCGCGCGGACAGTGTCGGCAAGCGCGTGCATCGCACCAATTTCGGAAATTTTTGGGTGTATTAAAGCAAAGCCCTCATCCCGGGGGCATTTGGGATGAGGGCTAAGCTTGCGTTCGTCACGCGGATATCAGAGGTCGACTTGCAGTTGCGGGCAACAGGGGGAAAACCACACAAGCTGCCAACCTTTGATGTCGTATTTATACTAAGCTTTCCTGTCACTCAGATGAACAAGATCGTTCAGGAAGGCAGTTTGTCGAGGTGAGACATCGGTTCATCGCCGACCACAATTATTTGCGGCGAACGGGGCGCGGGTCTTTCCATTTGAAGCTCGAGTCAGCAATGGCGCCGTTGAATTTCACATTTGCGAGTCGGATGCTTGTTCGGTTGTTTTTTGAATCGAGCGCCACCCAGCCGTTCAGCGTCAGTCCGCCAGGTGCTCCAGCTTGCTTGACGAATATCATGGTAATCACACCGAACTCGGGCCGTTTGCGGTCGCGTACCTCGACACTGATAACGTCGTCGGTCGAGGTTGGCAAAAGTTTGCCAAAGCGGGTCAGATCCTGACCTGGGTCGAGTAATGCCGCCAGCGGGCTATTGCGGATCGGCCATCGCTGGACCTGCTTGACCTCATAATCGATCATCGTCAGCGCGCGACCATCGGCAACGATCAGCAACGGCACACCTTTCTGATATTCGAAACGGATCTGGCCCGGACGCTTTAAGAGCAGCTTGCCCGATAGCGACTGGCCATTGCGGTCGGTTTGCGTGAAATTTGCTGTCATTGTGCCAACAGCCTTCATGTGCGCAACAACGCGAGCCATCTGGTCGCCTTTTGTCTGGGCCGAGGACGGCACGGACATTACCAGCGCGACCGGCGCCATCATCCAGGCGATTGAAAGAGACTTCATGAATTGGGTGTTCCTTATGAATTGGCTCAGTGGACTAGCGATAAGCCTTTGAACCCGGTGTGAACGTCCGCATTTACGGCCTAAATCGGGTCGCCGTTGCGGTCACGAAGCACTTCTCGTCTTCCAATATGGTTGGGCGCTGACACAAATCCGTCTTCTTCCATCCGGTCGATCAGCCTGGCAGCACTGTTATAGCCAATCCGCAATTGGCGCTGGATCCAGCTGGTCGAGGCCTTCTGGCTTTCGAACACAATCTGGCAGGCTTTTCTGTATTGCGCGTCTTCTGGGTCGTCGTCGCCGCCCATGCCGCTAAAATCAAAACCGCCATCTTCGGGCTCTTCGGTTACCGCCTGGATGTATTCGGGCTTTCCTTGACCGCGCCAGTGGTCCGCCACCCGGCGGACTTCATCATCCGATACGAACGGTCCATGAATTCGAGTTAGCACCCTTCCGCCCGCCATATAAAGCATATCGCCCTTACCGAGCAGTTGCTCCGCACCCTGTTCGCCGAGGATTGTGCGGCTGTCGATTTTAGAAGTGACGTTGAAGCTGATTCGGGTAGGCAAGTTGGCTTTGATAACACCGGTTATGACATCGACCGACGGCCGCTGTGTCGCCATGATCAGATGGATACCCGCGGCGCGCGCCTTTTGCGCCAGCCGCTGGATCAGGAATTCAACCTCTTTGCCAGCTGTCATCATCAGGTCGGCAAGTTCGTCGACCACCACCACAATTTGCGGCATGATGTCATATTCCAGCGACTCTTCTTCATATTGCGGCTGGCCGGTCATCGGGTCGTAACCGATCTGCACTTTTCGACCCAATGGAGCGCCCTTGGCCTTGGCTGCGCGTATCTTTTCGTTGAAGTTGGCAAGGTTGCGCACCGAAAGCGACGACATCATTCGGTAGCGATCTTCCATTTGCTCGACCGCCCATTTCAGCGCACGAATTGCTTTGGCAGGCTCGGTCACTACCGGTGACAGCAGATGCGGGATGTCATCGTAGATGCTGAGTTCGAGCATTTTCGGATCGATCATGATCATCCGGCATTGGTCGGGCGTCAGTCGGTAGAGCAATGATAAGATCATGCAGTTGAGACCGACCGATTTGCCTGACCCGGTTGTCCCCGCGACGAGCAAATGCGGCATTGGTGCCAAATCGGCGATTACCGGATCGCCCGAGATATTCTTACCCAGTATAATCGGCAGCGCACCTTTTTGTTCGGCAAACGCGTTCGAGCCGACCATTTCCTGGAACACCACGGGTTCGCGGTTCGCATTGGGCAGTTCGATACCCATAACGGTCCGGCCGGGAATGACCGAAACCCGCGCCGACAGTGCAGACATGTTGCGAGCGATGTCTTCGGCAAGCTGGATTACGCGGCTTGATTTGATACCAGCGGCTGGTTCTAGTTCGTACATAGTCACCACCGGGCCGGGGCGGACCGCGACAATCTGTCCCTTTACATGAAAATCGTCGAGGACCGATTCGAGCAACCTCGCGTTTGCCTCCAGCGCGGCCTTGTCCAGCTTTGGAACTGACACAGAAGGTGGCGGGTCAAGCAGATCGACCGAAGGCAACGCATAACTACCAAAGAAATCACCCTGCCGCGCGCCGGTGGAGAATGCTGCTTTCTTTGGAGCAAGCGAGCGATCATCGATTACCGGAGGTTTGCGATTGTCCGGCTCGACCGCCTTGCGGGGCGGTTTGCGATCTACAATCGGTGCTGCGATATAGTCATCGTCCTCGCCGCGCGCCAGATTGCTTCGCTTGATGCTGCCTTTTGGCAGCGACATCGACGGGATGCTGAACAACGGCTTTTCAAGTTCCAACGATCGGATGGCCAGCATTATCCCGCCGGCAATCGCACCTACAATCAACAGCAATCTCAATATCGTGCGCAGGCCGCCGTCTGTCCGATCGACCAGCAGGTTAGCGCCATTGTCGAGCAACAGCGCAAAAAAGCCGCCCCATCCAGCTGGCAAACCTATGTCGCTACCATGCTGCCAATATGCCATGCCGAAGCCGACGAGAAGCAAGCCGGTCAGACAATAGGCAATCTGCTGCTTCCACCGAGGCTGTGGAACATCGCGCCAGAGCCGCCGCGCAAACACCAGCATCAACGGCAAAAGCAGGATCGCAGGCAAACCGAACGCAAACAACGCCGCGTCGGCCAGATAAGCCCCGCTTTGCCCCATCCAGTTGGATTGGGCGTCTGCGGCGGCGCTGTTAAATGCACGGTCGCCGGGATCGTATGTCAACAAGGCGAGCGCATAAAAAACCGAAAACAGGCCAAGGACCGCTGCGCCGAATAGTGCGCTGCCGCGCAACAGCGAAAGCCGCATCATCTGCCGCCAATTGGCCATGCCGGCTTTTGAAGATATTCTCTGGATACGCGAAGCCATGAAGGTTAGTGCCGTAGTTGGTTAAGACAGCCTTTTGCGCTGGCGGAGGACTCGCCGTCAAGGGCTAGGGGCAAAATCGGTATTTGAAGCAAGTCCTGATCTGCGCCATAAGTACGGTCATGACAGAACATAGAGATGTAATTATAATCGGCGGCGGGCTGATCGGACTGACGCAGGCGTTGGCTTTGGCAGCACATGGTATCACCAGCCATGTAGTCGATCGTGCAGATCCAGCGAATATGACCGCCGCAGGTTTCGATGGGCGGACCTCGGCGATTTCGAGTTCCAGTATGAAAATGCTGACCGCAATCGGTTTGGGCGATGCAATGGCGGGCAATGGATGCCCGATCGAGCAAATCTGGGTGAGCGATGGATTACGGGCAGGCGAGCTCGATTTCGTACCCGGCGCCGATGACGGCTTTTTGGGTCAGATGTTCGAAAACAGGTTTTTACGACGGACATTGTATGAGGCGGCGATGGCACATGACGCAATTACGCTGCATATGCCGGCTAATATCGTTAGCAAGCTTCGTGATGCATCAGGCGCGCATATCGCGCTTCAGGACGGCAATACATTGTCCGCCCCGCTAATGATTGTTGCCGAGGGCCGACAAAGCATAACCCGCGATGAAGCCGGTATCAAAATTGCACATTGGCAATATGGACACAGCGCGATGGTAGGCGCAGTTTTTCACGATAAGCCGCACCGCAACGTTGCTTACGAAATTTTTTATCCGAGTGGTCCGTTTGCGGTGCTGCCGATGCTCGACAGCGAAGACGGTCGGCATCGTTCGGCGATTGTGTGGTCGGTCGATCGCGCCGATTCGCCGGGCTATATGAAGCTGTCACCGCGGGGGTTTGCGGCGGAGGTGCAGAAAGCAATGGGCGGGATTTTGGGCCCGGTCGAACTTGCAGCGCCGTTATCGACTTACCAGCTCGGTTTCCACCATGCAGCTTCGATCACCGCCGAACGCCTTGTGCTGATCGGCGATAGCGCGCATGGAATCCACCCGATTGCGGGGCAGGGTTTGAATTTGGGCCTGCGTGACGTGGCTGCGCTTGCCGAAGTCCTGGTGGAAGGAATGCGGCTGGGGCTAGACTTTGGTGACTTGCAGTTGCTTGACCGATACTCGCGGTGGCGCAGCGTAGACACACTGCTAGTGGCGGCGTCCACCGATACCCTCAACAGACTGTTTTCCATTCCCGGCAGAACGGCATCTGCGGTTCGCCGGTTCGGAATGGGTCTGGTGCAGCGCACCGCCCCGGCCAAAGCCTTTTTCATGGCTGAGGCGCGGGGGGAAAGCGGCGCGCTGCCCAAGTTGCTGAAAGGTGCCCGAGTCTAATTAGCTTCGGTAACGGGAACCACGCGAATTTCCACCCGACGATTTTCAGCCCGACCCATTTCATCGACATTGCTCGCCTTTGGCTGACTTTCGCCATAGCCCCGGGTTGCCAAGCGAGCGGATTGCACGCCGCGCGATGTCAGATAATTCGCAACCGACGAAGCACGCCGTTCCGATAGCGCCTGGTTATACGCGTCGGATCCGGTCGAATCTGTGTGGCCAAGAACATCGACATAGGTTTTTTCATATTGGGTCAACGTCTGCGCAACCTGGTTTAGCGTTGACTGAAATCCAGGTTGAATGTTCGAGCTGTCGACCGCAAATGTAATGCCCGATGGCATGTCGAGTACGAGATTGTCACCGTCACGTATGACGTTGACCCCCGTGCCTGCTGTTTGTTGGCGAAGCTTTCTTTCCTGCTCGTCCATGTAATAGCCCACACCAGCACCCGCGACTGCGCCAATACCGGCGCCGACAATCTTTTCGGTCCGGTCACGTCTGCCGCCGACCAAGTCGCCGAGCAAATAGCCGCCAAGCGCGCCACCCAGGCCGCCAATCGCCGCCTTAGAAATGGTGCGGTTGCCGGTTTCGGGGTCGGTTACGCAAGCCGCCAATGGTAGCAGCGACGCCACTACCGCAAGCGAAATCAGTTGATTTTTTCTCATATCAAAATCCTCCTATTAGCTGAACCTCGCCGCATAAACGCTCTCAGACGCCATATGATCCATTAAGCCGGATTCGGTATGGGATACTGAGTGACCAACCGCGTTGTTGCCAAACACCCGGCATCCACGATATGAAGCCGCGGATAAATGGAAACCCTTCCCGCTTTCCCTTGGTTCGATGCCGCAACGATATTGGCGCTAATTGCGCTTAATGGCGTTTTTGCGATGTCTGAACTCGCCATCGTGTCGGCGCGTACTGCCAAGCTAAAGGCAATGGCTGACGACGGCAGCCGGGGCGCGCTGGCTGCTTTACGGTTGGCGCGCAATCCAGGAAAATTTCTTTCAACCGTACAAATAGGCATTACGCTTATAGGTATAATCGCCGGTGCTTATTCGGGTTCGACGCTTGGCCGTCCGGTCGGGGATTATCTGGCGGCATTGGGGATGTCTCCAGATTGGGCAGCGACCACCGGTTTCGGCGTAGTTATCGGCATTACCACCTATTTCTCATTAGTCGTTGGCGAGCTCGTCCCCAAACAGTTTGCCTTGATCGCGCCTGAACGCATCGCTGTTGTAATGGCGGCTCCGATGGAGTTGCTTGCCCGCGTAACCGCGCCCATCGTTTGGTTGCTTGACCGGTCGAGTGCCGCAATTTTCAAGATGCTGGGCCTCCAACGCGACAGCCGCGAGGCACTAACGACCGAAGAGTTGCGTATGGTTTTTGCCGAAGCAACGCACGCAGGAATTATCGAAGAGCACGAGCATAAAGTGATCGCGGGCGTCGTCCGTCTCGCTGACCGCCCGGTGCGCGAAGTGATGACGCCGCGTACCGATGTCGACCGGATTGCAGTTAATGCGTCAGCCGATGAAGTGCGCAACGCGCTAATCAATTCTTTGCACACTCGACTTCCAGTGACCGGCGACGATATCGACGATATCATCGGCGTGGTACAGGCGAGAGATATTGTCGCTGCCCAAATGCAGGGGCTTCCGCTCGATCTAAGAGCGTTAATGCGGCGTGCCGAAATTGTCCCTGACCAACTCGATGCGATGGATGCGCTTGAGATCCTGCGCTCGTCGGACGTGCCAATGTTGTTAGTGCATGACGAATACGGGCATTTCGAAGGACTTGTGACGCCTAATGACCTGCTGGCAGCGATAGCGGGCGAATTTGCGTCGGACCAGGCACAGGGCAGCGCGCCGAACATTATCAAGCTGGATGACGGGTCGATGCTCGTTTCGGGATCGATGGCAGCGGATGCCATGGCCGAGGCATTGGATATCGACCTTCCCGAAGATCGTGATTACGCAACCGCTGCGGGCCATGTCCTCCATATCCTCCGTCACTTGCCGCAAGAAGGCGAATCGTTCACCGACCAGGGCTGGCATTTCGAAATTGTCGATATGGACGGGCGCAAGATCGACAAATTGCGAGTGCATCTTGCAAAAAAGACACCCCGGATTAACGCAGTTGCAGGCTTGTGATTGCACGCTGCTTTGATTAGGGCACCTGTAGAAAATAGCGACTAGCAGGAACAATGATGGCCGATTTCTTCCTTCCAAAGAACAGCAAAGTTCAAAAAGGCAAGGCACATGCTTCCGATACCGGCGGCACAACGAAGAAATTCAAGGTCTATCGTTACGATCCCGACAGCGGCGAAAATCCGCGTTATGATACTTTCGAAATCGACACCGAAAATTGCGGCCCGATGGTGCTCGATGCGCTAATTAAGATGAAGTCGGAACAAGACTCTTCGCTCACTTTCCGACGCTCGTGCCGTGAAGGTATTTGCGGATCATGCTCGATGAATATCGATGGCAAAAACGGTCTAGCCTGCACCACTGCAATCGAGGACTGCAAATCCGAAGTAACGATCACACCGTTGCCGCACATGGAAGTCATCAAGGATCTGGTGCCCGATTTTACCCATTTCTATGCCCAATATGCGTCGATCAAACCCTGGCTGCAGACAGTTACACCCGAACCATCGGGCAAGGAGCGGCTACAATCGCCTGAAGACAGGTCGAAACTGGACGGTTTGTATGAGTGCATATTGTGCGCCTGTTGCTCGACCAGTTGCCCCTCTTACTGGTGGAACAGCGACAAATTCCTGGGCCCAGCCATATTGTTGCAAGCCTATCGCTGGCTTGCCGATAGCCGCGACGAAATGACTGGCGAGCGTCTGGACGAACTCGAAGATCCGTTCCGGCTCTATCGCTGCCATACGATCATGAATTGCTCGAACGCCTGTCCAAAAGGCCTCAATCCGGCAAAGGCCATTGCCGAGACCAAGAAGATGATTGCTGAACGGCATATTTAGTGGACACACCGGCCTTTGACAGCAGTCCTGACCCGGACAATCCTGGATGGCTGAAATGGGAGATGACCGACCCGAGCCGCTATAACGGCACGGCTTTGGGCAAGATGCTGGTCCAAAGCGCCGGTGCCTCTAAGGCACGGCTCAGGATGTTCCCTGGTCACACTCATAGCAATCTGAGCAACGCAGTACATGGTGGGGTCACGCTTGGCTTTATCGACGTCGCGATGTTCGGAGCGTCGCGAATGTTCGGACTGATTGAGGCCGGGACGGCGGTAACGCTAGATCTGTCGGTTCAGTTTATCGGTGCTGGCGTCGTTGATCAGCCCCTCGATGCCGAGGTTGAATTGTTGAAAGAAACCGGCCGTTTGCTGTTCATGCGCGGACTGGTGCTGCAAGGCGAAGACCGGATTGCCGCTTTCTCCGGTACGATCAGGAAGCCAACAAAAAGATGAAGAGATTTGTCGAAGTTTATTTCCGCGATCATTCGCGTTCCGGCCCATCTTTGCGTCTTCGCGCGAACGATCTTCGCGGCTTTAGTGGCTAGTACTAAAGCCCGCTATGATGCGCTTGTCGCTGCAGGCGAATTAAAGGCTGATCCCGATCAGGCAATGGCGGCGACGGCTCTCGCGAAGGCTCAGGCTGAATTGGAGGCAGTCCCGCCACGAGGCAGCACGTTATGGCGGTTTCTTGGACGAAAGCCTGAACCGGCTCGCGGGGTCTATTTGTGGGGCGGTGTTGGTCGCGGCAAATCCATGCTGATGGATCTGTTTTTTGACGCTGTTCAGATCAAACGCAAGCGTCGCGCGCACTTCCACGAATTCATGCTGGACATCCACGCTCGGCTTAGAATCGAACGCGAGAAAGAAGAGGGTGACCCAATAGCACCTGTGGTGGAGGCTCTTGCCGACGAAGCGCGGCTTTTGTGCTTCGATGAAATGGTGGTCAACAACATGGCCGATGCTGCGATTATGTCACGGTTGTTTGCCGGGCTGATTGCTGCCGGGGTAACCGTCGTTACCACATCCAACCGCCACCCCGATGATTTGTATAAGGACGGTCTTAACCGGCAGTTGTTCCTGCCGTTTATCGACCTGATCAAACAGGAACTGGATGTTATCGCGCTCGACGGTCCCACCGATTACCGACGCGAGCGGTTGGGCAATACCAAAACGTGGCTAGTGCCGAATGGGGCAGAGGCGACGGCCTCGCTTTCCGAAGCATTTTTCCGGCTGACGGATTATCCACCAGAAGACCGCGCAAATGTGCCGACACTGGCGATCGACGTCGGCGGAGGGCGAATGCTGCATGTACCAAAGGCGCTTAAGGGCGTGGCTGTGTTCTCATTCAAACGCTTGTGCGCAGATGCGCGCGGCGCGGCTGATTATCTTGCAATCGC
>JBKJLZ010000129.1:0-5199 GCA_046596705.1 Sphingorhabdus sp.
CCGAGGCACACAAATAACACGGCAATTGATTGAGTGTCGTTACCGGTGGTCATCATCATCCAAGAAGTCGAACGGCAATTGAGGTTGCGCCGTCGTGCTGTTCTGCTAGCCGTATCGTCATAAGGCAACAACAGCCATCACAAAAGGAGACGGGTGTGAGCGATACGGTCAACGGCGTAACAGCGGTCGCCGATACCGAACCGGCGGCAGTTCTGCCGGAGGCTAGCAGCTATAGTTGGTATGTCCTTAGCGTCCTGGTCGTTGTCTACATTCTGAACTTCGTCGACCGGCAAATCCTCAGCATATTGGCGGTCGATATTAAAGCCGACCTTGGCCTGACCGATTCCGACATGGGCTTTCTGGGCGGCGCAGCGTTCGCCGTATTTTATGCATTGTTTGGAATACCGTTGGGGCGGCTGGCCGATAATTGGAGCAGAGTGAAATTGCTTTCGATCGGCCTGGCTTTGTGGTCGATAATGACCGCGCTGTCCGGGTTTGCCCGCAACCAGGCGCAGCTAACGGTTGCGCGCATGGGGGTCGGAGTAGGCGAAGCCACCGCCAGCCCAACTGCTTATTCGCTAATTTCCGACTATTTTCCCAAGCGCCAGCGCGCCACCGCGCTCGCGATTTACTCGTCTGGACTTTACATCGGCGGCGGCATTTCGTTGTTTATCGGCGCTTTGATCGTCAAGTCATGGAACGACGCTTATCCGGGTGGCGGTCCCTTGGGTCTGGTCGGATGGCAAGCCGCTTTCCTTGCTGTCGGTTTCCCCGGAGTCTTGGTCGCCTTGTGGGTTTCAACGCTTCGTGAGCCTGTGCGCGGGGCAATGGACGGCTTGAAAACCGCCAGTTCGCCGACGCCGTTCCGTGCTTTTGCGAGCGACCTTTCGATGATTGTGCCGCCTTTTACAATTTTCGGCGCATGGCAGCGCGGGCCATCAGCACTGGCTATTAACCTTGGCACAGGTGCGGCAATTGCTGTCTTTGCCGCCTGGATGATCCAGCTGACTGGCAATTTTCCACAATGGTCGGCGGTCGGTTTCGGATATTATGCGGTGTTCAGTTGGGCCTGCGCGTTGCGTGCAAAGGATCCGGCGACGTTCAGGCTGATTTGGGGGACGCCTGCGTTTATTTGTACGACTTTGGGCTATGGTCTGGTCGCGCTGGCGGCATACGCCCTTGCCTTCTGGTCGGCACCATATGCCGAAACTGTGCTGAAATTGCCGAAGCAAGAACTGGCGTTTATATTGGGAGCCAATGGAGCGCTCAGCGGCTTTCTGGGCGTCATCATCGGCGGGCGAGCGGCCGATGCGTTACGCGCAAAAAACCCTGGCGGACGAATATTGATCATAATTTTGGGTGTGCTTGGGCCAATTGTTCCAATCGGGATCGGCTATACAACCGACAATGCAACGCTGTTTTATGTCATGAATTTTGTGGCCGGGATGTTGGGCGCAACGGCTTTAGGTGCTGCTGCCGCTACTACGCAGGATCTGGTGCTGCCGCGGATGCGGGGCACGGCGACCGCAGCCTTCTTCTTGGGCACGACGTTGGTCGGACTGTCATTCGGCCCTTACATGGTCGGGCAAATTTCTGACCTTGCGGGGTCGGTCGTAGACGGAAAACCAGTCGGTAATTTGCGGGTGGGGATATTGTCGCTAGTCGCCGTTGCGCCCGTAGCGCTGGCGTTGCTTATCGCCGCTTATCGGATGTTGCCGACCGCTGAGCGAACAATCGTCGAACGAGCCCGCGACGCTGGGGAACCCGTTTAATCGCACGATTAAATTCTACTTGACGCTCACGTCAGCTTGGTGTCTCTACGCGACACCTTAGCAAACTTCCGGAGAGTTCCATGTCGCTCGATAATATCCCGCGCAGCGCGTATAATGAAGACCATGAATCATTCCGCCAATCGGTCCGCCAGTTCCTGCTAAAGGAAGTCGCGCCGAACGCCAAACAATGGCAAGAAGACGGCATCGTCCCCAAATCGATCTGGCCCAAGGCAGGCGAAGTCGGCATGCTGTGCCCCACTGCGCCGGTCGAATATGGCGGGCTTGGCTTGGACTTCGGCTACAACGCCATCGTTGATGAAGAGAGCGCCTATTATGGTGGTGCCGCCACCGGATTCTCGCTGCAATCCGACATCGTTGTGAATTACATCACGAGCTATGGCAGCGAAGAGCAGAAAAAGCACTGGCTACCCAAAATGATCTCTGGCGAGGTCATCACCGCGATTGCAATGACCGAACCCGGCACTGGCAGCGACCTTCAGGGGATGAAAGCGACGGCTAGAAAAGACGGCAATCATTATGTCATCAACGGCAGCAAAACCTATATCACTAACGGTCAGAACGCAGACCTGATCCTCGTTTGCGTCAAAACCGACACCGAAATCCAGCCAGCCTATAAAGGCATGTCGATCGTCCTCGTCGAGGCCGACCGCGAAGGTTTCAAACGCGGGCGCAACCTCGACAAGATCGGGATGGATGAAGCCGACACATCGGAACTGTTCTTCGAAGATGTCCGTGTGCCGATGACCAATTGCCTTGGCGAAGAAGGTAAGGGCTTCATCTATCTGATGAGCGAACTGCCGCAGGAGCGCCTTTCGATTGCGGTGTCGGCAATGGCCAGCACGCAAAAAGCGTTGGACGAAACCGTCGCCTTTTGCCGCGACCGAATCGTGTTCGGCAAGCCGCTGTTGGATTTCCAAAATACCCGCTTTGTGCTGGCGGACATCAAGTCGAAGCTTCAGGTCGGCTGGGCCCACCTCGACTGGGCGCTGAATCGCCATTACAAGAAGGAACTGACCGCTGAGGAAGGTGCCGCCGCCAAGTTGTGGCACACCGATCTGCAATGGGAAGTCGTCGATGCTTGTCTGCAACTTCATGGCGGCGCAGGCTACATGAACGAATATCCGATTGCTCGTATGTGGCGCGCCGCACGCGTCACGCGGATTTTCGGCGGTACTAACGAGATTATGAAAGAACTGATCGGGCGAGGTTTGTAGTCGGATGGCCAAACCCCAACCTTGGCAGCTTGCCCGCGAAAATTATCCCTTTTCTCACCTGACAGAAACGCGTTTTGCCGATCTGGATCTGCTTGGCCACATCAACAATGTGTCAATGGCCGGGTTGTTCGAACATGGCAGAGGGATGTTTAACCACAGCATCGACGTGCAACGCCGCGCACCAGGGCAACGCTGGCTGATCGTCAGTGTTGAGATCAACTATCTCGCTGAAAGCTTCTTCCCCGATCCAGTCGATATCGCCAGCGGCATTGGCCGCGTTGGCGGGTCAAGTTGGGACATTGCCTCCGCCGCATTTCAAAAGGGAAAATGCGTTGCGACCTGTGTGACGACGATTGTGCTTACTGACGACAATGGCCCGTCACCGATCCCGGAAGGACTGCGAGCGGAATTTGAACGGTTAAGGGTCAAGTCTGCTTAATCGGCAAAAACCGCAGCGCGCTTCTGCATTCCCGCCATGACGGCTTCTATTTGATTCGGTGTCCGGATGATCCGTTCCTGTCGTTCGCTTTCGGCCATTAAGATCGCATCTTCGTCCATATCAGCGAATTTGTTGAACAGCGCTTTAGCCTCACGCATAGCATGCGGATTGCGATTGGCGATCTCGGTGGCAATGGCCAACGCTTTCGCACGCGGATCATCATCGACGTAGGTCGCAAAACCCAAACCAAGCGCCTCTGCTCCCGAAAACTCGCGGTTGGTAAAGGTTAGCTCACGCAGAATGTCGTCGCGTATCAACCCTCGCCATAGCGCATAACCGCCCATGTCGGGGATCAGGCCCCATTTCATCTCCATCACCGCGAGCCGCGCGTCTGGAGCCACCACCCTGATGTCAGCACCGCTTGCAATTTGCAGACCACCGCCAAAGCAAACGCCGTGAACAGCTGCGATTACAGGCATTGGCAGCTTCCGCCAAAGCATTGCAACCTGCTGGAAATCATTAGCATTATTGTGAGTCCGCGCGGTCAAACTACTGCCGCCGCCGTTCGCGCTAGCCCCCCCCGACGCCATACTGGCCATATCGAGCCCGGCGCAAAAACTGCGGCCCTCGCCCGAAAGCACAACCGCACGCACGCCAGTCATTGCCGCCAACTGCTTGCCAGCCGCTATGATTTCCTGAAACATCGCAGGGTCGAGTGCGTTCATCTTCTCGCCGCGGGTCAGGCGAACATCGGCGATGTGATTTTCAACGGTGATGCTCACTCGCGCACTCATGCGGTATTCCTCCTCAGCGCAAATTCTACCAGCGGCAATTGATCGTTACCAAAATACATTTGCGTTTTGTCTACGAAAATTGTCGGCGAACCGAAGCCTCCGCGTTTAATGACTTCGTCTGTATTGGCGCGCAACAACGCCTTGACCTCGTCGGTCTGCGACTTTGCGCGCATCGCATCACCGTCTAGACCAACTCTATTGGCAACACTTACCAGCACATCGAGATCGTCTAAATTCTCTTGGGCACCAAAATAGCTCTCAAACGCTGCGCGCGTGAACTTGGTCAATGCGGGCATATTGTCAGCTAACGTACAGGCCATCCGCATCGCATTTACGCTCTTTGCCGGATGAAACTCGCTCGGAAAGTTCATCTCCACACCTGCCAGCGCTGACCAGTCTTTTAAAACGTGAAAGCTATGCTTCAGCTTGCGATTGTCATTCGCCTCGCGCGCTGCATAAACCGACTGGTTGACCGCGTTAAAAACGCCACCGACCAATATCGGTCGCAATCGCGCGCTACAATCCGTGCGTTCGACCAGGTCGGAGAGATTGGTAAATGCCAAATAAGTCCAAGGGCTCGACAGGTCATAGAAAAATTCAATCCGTTCCTGCGTCATCCAAGCCTTCCCGAAAGTTGTTCGATCAACGATAGCAGCGCAATCGCGAGATTGAAGTGATTTTACTGATTTTGCAAAATGTTCCGGGGTTCATCGACGATTTTACACATCTTGCCGCATGCAGTGATATTGCTGGTCCATCTTAAATTGACATTAACCATAGGACGCCACAGTGCGGTGGGCAGATATTATTCCGTCCAATGGTGGGTCAGGACAGGGGTCGCTAGTGTTTGAAGCCGGAAATATGGGCTTTGCAGCAGTTTCAGGAGGGGGCAGCATGGCAATAGCCGATGCGATGGTTGCTCCGTTGCGCCAAACGCCCGAGCGCACCTGGCGCGACAA
>JBKJLZ010000281.1:0-2982 GCA_046596705.1 Sphingorhabdus sp.
GCTGACGTCCTCCAGCGTTGAAATGGCGACCAACGGCAAGGCAGGGATTATCCTCAACATGGACAAGGTGCCGTGCCGCGAAGAAGGCATGACGCCCTATGAGATGATGCTGTCCGAAAGCCAGGAACGCATGTTGATGGTGCTCAAGCCCGGCCGCGAGGAGTTTGCCAAAGCGATCTTCGACAAATGGGAACTCGATTTCGCAGTCATCGGCGAAGTCACCGACACAGGCCATATGGTGCTGACGTGGAAGGGCGAAGTCGTGTGCGACATTCCGCTCGGACCGCTCGCCGAAGACGCGCCGCTTTACGACCGGCCTGCCGCGTCGAAGGAAGAATATAAGGCCTGGGCTAACGTCAAACCGCTCGGCGACATTCCGGAATCGACCGACATCGGTGCGGATTTGCTGAAGCTGATGGCCTGCCCCGACCTAGCTTCGCGCGCGTGGATCTGGCAGCAATATGACTCGCAGGTTGGCGGCGACACGGCGCAATTGTCGGGAGGTGATGCGGCGGTGGTACGGATCCACGGCACCAACCGAGCGCTGGCGATGAGCACCGACTGCACCCCGCGCTATTGCTATGCCGACCCCTATGAAGGCGGCAAGCAAGCGGTGGCCGAAACCTATCGCAACATCTGCGCGGTCGGGGCAAAGCCGCTGGCGATCACCAACTGCCTCAACTTCGCCAACCCACAGCGCCCCGAAATCATGGCGCAAATCGTGGGTTGCCTCGAAGGCATGGCCGACGCCTGCCGCGCGCTCGATTACCCGATCGTGTCAGGCAATGTGTCGCTCTACAATGAAAGCAAAGCCACCGGCGGTGGTAGTGCGATCTTGCCAACGCCCGCGATTGGCGGCGTGGGCGTGCTCGAAGATGTCAGCAAGATGGCGACGATTGGGTTTAAAGAGGGTGCCCATAAAATTCTTCTTATCGGTGCAGACCCAAGGGCGATCCCCCAAATGGAGCAGTCTGTTTGGTTGGATGTCTGCCACGGACGGCAGGCGGGTAGTCCACCAAAAGTTGATTTGGCGGCTGAACGACGCCACGGAGAATTTGTTCGTCGCATAATTGCGGACGGACTGGCTACTGCAGTTCATGATGTTTCCGACGGGGGCATATTGGTGGCTGTAACTGAAATGGCGCTTTCGGGTAATATTGGAGCTTTGCTCGAAATTTCAGCGTTCGAAAATCTGGTCGACCGCGAAAAAATCCAGCATGCATGGTCGTTATTCTCGGAGAACCAATCGCGGTACATCGTAACAGAGCGATATGATATGCACGCAATCGAAAAGCTGGCCACCGACAGCGGCATAGGCTGCTGTTTCATTGGCTGGACCGGGGGCGAATCGATTTCCATTTGTCGAGGCAGGGAGCCGGTTTACAAAGAAACGAGTCTCGCCGACCTCCGCGCCGCGCATGAGAGTTTCTTCAAAACCTGGATGGAAGCTTGAAGCTCATAATCCGGGAGGGCGCGCAATGAAACCCCACGAAACGGTGCCTTATTCGGACCTACCGAAATATTCCGACGGCGAACGGACGGCCCGCGTCCGCGCATTTTATGCGGCAATCAAGACTCGGCGGACCTGCCGTGATTTTACAGATAAGCCTGTAGCGCAGGAGATAATCGAGGCCGCATTGATGGCGGCGGGGACTGCGCCAAGCGGGGCCAATCATCAGCCTTGGCATTTTGCGGTCATAGCTTCGCCAGAAAAAAAGCGCATACTGCGTAAGGCGGCGGAAGCCGAAGAGCGCGAATTTTATGCTGGCAGGGCGAGTCAGGAATGGATCGAGGCACTGGCCCCGCTTGGTACCGATGAGGTGAAGCCCTATCTCGAAACCGCGCCCTACCTGATCGTGATTTTCGGCCAGCGGCGCGGCGGGCTTAATCCGGGTGACGACAAGCAGAATTATTATGTCAACGAAAGCGTCGGTATCGCGACCGGTTTTCTTATTGCAGCATTACACGATGCCGGGCTGGCGACGCTCACGCACACACCCAATCCGATGAAGTTCCTGAACAAGATTTGTGAGCGGCCTACGAACGAGAAGCCGGTAATGGTGCTGGTCGTCGGCCATGCGGCGGCGGATGCAACGGTGCCTGTGCATGCGACCATCAAAAAGCCGCTTGAGCAGGTATCCAGCTGGCTTTAGCGCGATTTACAGTTCGATGAAGCCATCTGACGGTTAAGAAATCACGGCAAGATCAAGCTGTGGCTGGCGCCAGCAAATTATACGGGTCGATCCCGCTCGAACGCATCGCTTCGTGGGCAGTCGTGTAGGCCACCGGTTCGCGAATTCCTAGGCGCTTGCGCGCATCGGTGAGCGATTCGCGCAGCAATGCGATGATATCTTCATGTACCAGATTTTTCGCAGCCCTGCCGATGCGGTAACCTTCATGGACGGCTGTCATAATGGGTGCCGCTCGAGCGACACGGCGCTTCAATTCAATCCCACCCATATACGCGATAAACCCGACGCCGAGATTGCGGTTTTGCGCATAGGTGAAGGCGAGAACGCATTGCTCGCCCAGCGCATCGCGGCCGTATCCGGTTAGGATATGATGCAGGTCGTGCGTGTCGCGCAGACGGTCGCCGTAGCGGTCGATGCCGTCTTCGAACCGCGTGCCCGCGTCGGTGAACTTGGCATATTCGGCTTCGAGACCGGCTGCTGACAAGCCTTCGCGCTGCATGAAATCGACATAGGCGCGACCGACGGTGCCAGCAGGTAACTGCTTCAGCGTCTCATGATCGTCGAGGACGTCGATCAGCCGCTGGTTTGACGCGAGCAGCCGCTGGCCCTTTTCACTGTGCCAGAATTTACCGGCCATCTTGCGGAACGCACGGCCACGTAGCGCCGCAATAATGTGAAAGACCTGTTCGGTATCTTCCTTGTCGGCCATCAAATTCTGAAAATGATGCCAAGCCTTAAGCGGGCGGAACTCGCTATCGGGGCGGTCGGGGTGGTGGAACGGAATGGCGGT
>JBKJLZ010000175.1:0-4042 GCA_046596705.1 Sphingorhabdus sp.
CCGGGGATTACGCCTGAAGATGCGGCAAGAGCGGTGCCTGCCCTGACTGTGACGGAATAGCTGGCGCCAGCTTAAAGGTTCAGCCTGCAGTTCCTGTGGCACAGGCTTTCAGCCAGGCCTTATCCTCGGGCTCGAACATCGCTTTCGATTGAACATTACCCCTCGCTCTGGGCATGCCCAAGTCCTTATTGATCCCCTTGCACGATATCGGTTGACCAGGATAGCTCGCGTAAAGTGCGCCCTTGCAGATAAACAGCGTCTTGTCAGAAGGCTCCCAAGCCTGCGGTTCACTGTCATCGCGTGCGCACTCAGTCGATGTGTCCGACCCCGGCCGTCCACATATCCGATCAATTTTCGCTGTCTGTCCTATGACCTTTGCTGTGAGCCGACCCTGATACTCCTTACCACTTGCCCAATAGCTCCAAAGCCCACACACGCGCGCCCCGCTCTGCGCCAGAAGCTTGTAACTGCAAACATCGTAACCCTGATATCTGTCGCAATCGATCCATGTACCCGCGAACGGTTGCTCCGCAGGCTTGGCGCTGCTTACCGGCATCGCGAAAAGCAATCCAATCGCCAGAATGAATGACATTTTACGCACGGACAATCCTTCGTTTTCCGGGAATTATGCCTATCCTTCAAAGAGGATGATGCGTCATACGCTATGACATTGAACGCTGTTGCCCTAACCGAAAAGAGAGCTAGTCCTTCGTTGTGTTGGGACGGCCCAAAACGGCTGGTATGTGACCGTCACGCTTCCAGCTCAATATCCCAGTACAACCAGTCATGCCACGTCTCGTGCAGATGGTTCGGCGGGAAGGCACGGCCTTTGTCTTGCAATTGCCAGTTGGTCGGTCGAATTGCAGCCATGTTGAGCTGCATATGCGCCTGCTTCGGAGTCCGTCCGCCTTTTTTCAAATTGCACGGTAAGCATGCAGTGGTCACGTTTTCCCAGCTCGTCCGCCCACCGAGGCGGCGCGGGACGATGTGATCAAAGGTCAAATTATGGCCTGAACCGCAATATTGGCATTCGAATTTATCACGTAGGAACAAGTTGAACCGCGTGAAAGCAGGATATTCGGACGGCTTTACATATTGGCGGAGGGCAATGACCGACGGAATCTGCATGTCGATGCTGGGGCTGTGAACATGCCGATCATAGCTGGCAATGATGTCGACTTTATCGAGAAACACTGCCTTGATTGCTGTCTGCCATGGCCAAAGGCTGAGCGGATAATAGCTGAGCGGCGAATAATCGGCGTTTAGCACCAACGCCGGACAATTTTCCGGGTGCCGCGCGCGGGCCGCTGCTTCGAAAGTTCCGGTGTGTAGCATTGCTTCGACCTTCTCCCCCTGTTGTCATAGCCGTTTAAGCCTATCGGCGTTACAGCAATTTGACATTTGCCAACCTATTTGCGGATATTGTGACGTCAAGAGGGTAAAAGCACTAAATATGGTATCTTTACCAACTGTGGATTTTGGGAAACATGGACGGCTAGCAACTCGTTTTGCGCCCAGTCCCAATGGCGCGCTCCACGCAGGGCATGCGTTTTCGGCGATGTGCCCGCATGATTTCGCCCGCGCTAACGGTGGCGCGTTCCATTTGAGGATCGAAGATATCGACGGCACGCGCAGTCGGGCGGAGCATATCAAGGGAATATTATCTGACCTCTCTTGGCTTGGATTAGTATGGGACGGGCCAGTGCAATATCAATCCGAGCATGTCGCACGCTATCATGACGCGCTGGTACGATTGAAGGCGATGGGGCTGGTCTACCGCTGCATATGCTCGCGCGGCGAAATAACTAAGGTGCTCAAATCGGTGGCTGTGCCGCATGGGCCCGATGGTCCGCATTATCCCGGCACCTGTCGCCTTCGGATCGTGGGGCAAGACGTACCGCATAGCTGGCGGCTTGATATGGCCAAAGCAGTCGAAATGGTCGGGCCACTGCGCTGGGTTGACTTAGTAGCGGGCGAGCAACAGGCCGACCCGATGCTGTTCGGTGATGTTGTTTTGTGGCGCAAGGACGCGCCTGCGTCTTACCATCTTGCGGCCACCGTGGATGATGCAGCGGACGGAATTACCCACATTGTGCGCGGACAGGACTTGTTTGCCTATACAGCGGTCCACCGTTTATTGCAGATTTTGCTCGACCTGCCGGAACCCGCTTATTGGCATCACCCGTTGCTGCTCGATACGTCGGGCGAAAAACTCGCCAAAAGCAAATCATCACCTGCTTTGGCGGCGCTGCGCGATGCGGGCGAAGACGGGCCGGCCTTAATGGCGAATTTGCGAAATTCGGTGCTGCCGCTTGGCATTTCTCTATCGAATGCCTAAATAGAACGGGCAGGGTATCGGCCTTGCGATAAGGACATTTCCCCATGACATTCTTGCTGGTATTGTTGATCGTTGTTGCCGCTGGTGCGGTGGTGTTTGCGCTGGTGCGAGGGCTTCATGCTTTTGCCCGGATGCGTCCAGCCGAGGTAGACGAACATGGCATTCCTAATTCCCTGAACGTGCAAAACAAGATGATGTTTGCGCGGGTGAAGTGGCAGGCGATTACGATATTGCTCATCGTTCTGCTGCTTATGTTGTTCAAGGCAGGCTAAGCGCGCCTCATGGTCAAACTCAACAAAATCTACACGCGCACCGGCGATAACGGCACTACGGGGCTGGTTGATGGGTCGCGCGTATCGAAAGCTGATCAACGGCTGAATGCGATTGGTGAGGTCGATGAAGTCAACAGCGCTTTAGGTGTCGCTATTCAGGCGTTCGAAGCTGACGGCGGCGATATGGCGCTGGTCGCCGGCTTGCGCCGAATCCAGAACGACCTGTTCGATCTCGGCGCTGACATAGCAACGCCAGGGGACAGCTTTGAACCGTCGGCGATGGAATTGCGCGTTGTTGCGGCGCAAGTCGACTGGCTTGAGGACGCCATCGATTCCGCTAATGCCCAATTGCCACCGTTGACCAGCTTTATCTTGCCAGGCGGTAGTATAGCGGCTGGCCACATGCACATGGCACGAGCAATTGCGCGTCGCGCCGAGCGTGCGCTGGTGGCGGCGGCGCAGGTGGTGCGCATCAATCCGCAGGCGCTTAGATATCTTAATCGGCTGTCAGATTATCTTTTTGTGTTGTGTCGCTTGATCAATGTCAGCCGTGGCGGCGATGTTCTGTGGGTGCCGGGCGCATCGCGGTGAACGTTGATTTGCGTGATCGTTTTTTTGCCACGCGGGCGCTGACTGCTGCATTCGCGGCGCCACTCTCCGACGCCGATGCCACCGTCCAGTCCATGGATGACACGTCGCCTGCGAAATGGCATCTGGCGCATGTCACCTGGTTTCTCGAAACCTTTGTAATGCGCGACCATGTTGCAGGATATCGGGCGTCCGATGAGGGTTTTGCGTTCCTGTTTAATAGCTATTACGAGGCTGAAGGCACGCGCCACGCCAGATCGCGTCGCGGATTACTGACCCGGCCATCGCTAACTGAAATATTGAATTATCGCACCCATGTCGAAGCGGCGATCGATCATGACTGGAACAACCTTCCGCTAGACGCATTGGCTTTGATCGAGCTTGGCATCAACCATGAGCAACAGCATCAGGAACTTTTGCTGACTGATATATTGCACCTGTTTTCGCTGAACCCGATGCAGCCTGCTTATTGGCCGGAGGCAGCCGCATCTTCGTCGATTAGCGACACGCCGCCGCTTGACTGGATCGCAGGACCTTCGGGTATTCAAGTCGTCGGCCATGCCGGAGAGAGCTTTGCTTTCGACTGCGAAGGTCCGCATCATGAAGTGCTGTTGCAACCGTTTACGATCGCCAACCGGACGGTCACCAATGGCGAATGGATAAGTTTTATTGACGACGGCGGCTATGCTGACGCGCGACATTGGGTTTCCGACGGGTGGGGGTGGGTACAACGCGAGGCGATTGCTGCACCGCTTTATTGGCAGCGCGATAATGACGGTAAATGGTCTACGTTTGGTTTGAGCGGCCTTAGACCTGTCGATCCTGACGCTCCGGTTACGCATAT
>JBKJLZ010000100.1:0-3062 GCA_046596705.1 Sphingorhabdus sp.
TTCGCGGCCAGTGGCTTCGAGACCGACGACAAGGCCCTTCATTGCCTCGCTCTCGCGCATTTCAGCAGGGATAGCTTCAAGCGCGCGGGTCAGATTGTCCGACACCGACAGCACATCACGCGCAAATCCGGTCGCGGCGTAAGCACGCGCGTCCTGCGCTTCCTTTTCCATCCGCCGCCGCACATTTTGGGTTTCGGCCTGCGCGTAGAGTACCTCTTGTTTGGCATTTGCCAAATGGTCTTCAAGCATCGCAATGCGTTCTGCATCGGCGCTAGCTGCAATATCGTCGGCACCGTCGCGAATATGCTCAGGCACGCCTTCCATTTCCTTTATCGCCGCTTCATCAGAAGCTTCGGTCTTATTTTTCGTCATAATCCTGTTAACCCGTCGTTTCGCCAGCATGTTCCGGCTTTGATGCTTTGCGCATATAGAAAGCAATTCTATTTCATCAAGCTTTGTGCGTGTTGGGCGTCATAGTAAGGTTTGTTTCACGCAAAGGCGCAAAGATTTTGAAGAGGTCAACTAATGCGGCAAGCGATCGCAGTTTCAAACCGCCCTCTTGAAAATCTTTGCGCCTTTGCGTGAAATTCTTTCTACTTCATCAGCCGCGATAAAGCCTGCGCTGTAAAATCGACCATCGGGACGATGCGGCCGTAATTCAGCCGTGTAGGGCCGATTACGCCTACGACGCCAACGACCTTGCCACCGGCCTCGCGATATGGCGCGGCAATGACCGACGAGCCTGACAGCGAGAAAAGATTGTTCTCCGAACCGATAAATATTCGCGTCGATTGAGCATCGCGTGCGCTGTCGACCAGCCGCGCAATTTCTTCCTTGCTTTCGAGTTCATCGAGCAGCTGGCGAACACGGTCGAGATCGGCGGCCGCAGCTTCGTCGATCAGGTTCGACTGTCCGCGTACGATAAGCACCGGTCGATCGTTGGCGTCGAGCGACCACACTGCCAAGCCACTACGCACCAGTTGCTCGCTAGCAGTATCAAGCTCAGCTTTTTCGGTGCGAATTTCGCTATCAAGCCGCGCGAGCGCTTCAGACAAGGTTAGCCCCGACAACCGCGCCGAGATGTAATTGGATGCTTCGACCAAGGCGCTATCGCTAACTGCTGGTCCGATGGCGACAACACGGTTTTCGACACTGTTATCTTGCCCGACCATGATTGCGAGCACTTGGGTCGCTGAGAGCCGCGCAAAGCTGAATGCCTTCATCACTGTATCGCGCTTCGGAACGAGCACGATGCCCGCACAAGCCGAAAGCCCCGACAGAACCAGAGTAGCCGCCGCGAGTGCCTCTTCAATCGGGCCATCACTCATGATCTGCGATTCAATCGCCCGGCGTTCTTCCGCAGAAGGCTCTGCTGCCTGCATCATGCCGTCGACAAACAGCCGAAGGCCGCTTTCGGTCGGCATACGCCCCGCGCTGGTATGCGGAGAGGCGAGCAAACCAGCTTCTTCCAAGTCCTGCATCACGTTACGGATCGACGCAGGCGATAAATTCATCCCGCCGATTTTGGAGAGCGTTCGCGATCCCACTGGCGCACCCGACTCCAGATAGCTTTCTACCACAACACGAAAAACATTGCGCGTACGGTCGTTCAGTTCGGTGATCGGAGTTTGGCTCACACGCCAGATGTAGCGCAGCGGGCTTGCAAAGCAAGTGAAGCAAGCTATGGCCAGCGCCAACCGAAATTCAGGAGACTATCATGCGTCCATCTGGCCGTGCACCCGACGAAATGCGCGTTATTAGTGTCGAAACCGGCTTTACGAAGCATGCAGAGGGTAGCGTGCTGATTGGCTTTGGCGACACCCGCGTTCTGGTCACCGCCAGTGTCGAAGATCGCTTGCCGCCTTGGATGCGCGGCAAGAACGAAGGCTGGGTCACGGCTGAATACTCTATGTTACCGCGCGCGACTCATACGCGTGGACAGCGTGAAGCCGCTAAAGGCAAGCAGTCTGGTCGGACTCAGGAAATTCAGCGCCTTATCGGTCGAAGCTTGCGTGCTGTCGTCGATTTGAAAAGGCTCGGCGAGCACCAGATCACACTCGATTGTGACGTGTTGCAGGCCGACGGGGGCACGCGCACAGCGGCGATCTCGGGCGCATGGATAGCATTGCGGCTGGCAGTCAACGGCTTGCTGGCTTCGGGCGCGGTCAAGGAAGATCCGATCACGGGGCGTATTGCGGCGGTCAGTTGCGGCATTTATAAAGGCACACCGGTTCTTGACCTCGATTATATTGAAGATTCAAACGCCGATGCCGACGCCAATTTTGTGCTCATCGAAGGCGGCCAGATTGCTGAGGTGCAAGCAACTGCAGAGGGCGCGACCTATGATGAAGAGGGCCTGCTGCGCCTGTTGCGGCTGGCGCGTATGGGGACCGACAAGATATTTGCCGCACAGGCAGATGCGGTAAAATAGCTCTATGACCCGCCGCAAACTCCTCCCCGGCAAGTTGGTCATTGCCAGCCATAATGCGGGCAAGGTGAAGGAAATCCGGGCGTTGCTCGCGCCATTTGGCATTGAGCCGGTTTCCGCGGACGAACTTGGCCTACCCGAGCAAGAGGAGACGGGCACCACCTTCGCCGAAAACGCACTCATAAAGGCCCATGCCGCGGCGCGAGGCTCGGGCTTGCCTGCATTGGCTGACGATAGCGGGCTGTGCGTTACAGCGCTTGGTGGCGCTCCAGGCGTTTACACTGCCGACTGGGCGGAACAGCAGAGCTTTGAAGGCGGCCCAGGCCGTGATTGGTACATGGCAATGGGAAAGGTCGAAGGGAAACTCGCAGAAATTGGCTCGAATGTCGATCGCAGTGCTTATTTCATCTGCACCTTAGCGCTGGCTTGGCCGGACGGGCATTCTGAAGTGTTCGAGGGGCGTGTAAACGGTAAGCTTGCTTGGCCGCCGCGCGGCACTATGGGTTTCGGTTATGATCCAGTGTTCGTGCCAACGGGTCGGGAGCAGAGCTTTGCCGAACTCGATCCGGCGGAGAAGCACGCCATAAGCCACCGCGCCGACGCCTTTGCCAAGCTTGTTGCTGCGGTGTTTTGA
>JBKJLZ010000223.1:0-8150 GCA_046596705.1 Sphingorhabdus sp.
CAACCAAAGAAACATAAATTCCGCAAACAGTTCAAGGGCCGTATCCACGGACTTGCCAAGGGCGGCTCGGATTTGAACTTCGGTTCTTACGGGTTGAAGGCGCTCGAGCCAGAGCGGATTACCGCGCGCCAGATCGAAGCGGCTCGTCGTGCGATCACGCGGCACATCAAACGTCAGGGACGTTTGTGGATCCGTATCTTCCCAGATGTGCCGGTCACCAAAAAGCCTGCTGAAGTCCGTCAAGGTAAAGGCAAGGGCTCGGTCGAATATTGGGCAGCCAAGGTTAAGCCTGGCCGCATCATGTTCGAACTGGACGGTGTACCCGGCCCGATCGCAGCAGTCGCTTTCCAGCGTGCCGCGATGAAACTACCTATCAAGACCAAAGTCGTGGCGCGTCTCGGCGACACCTCGCATTTGGGAGCATCATAAGATGAGCAAAACCGAAGATCTGCGCGTCAAGACCGACGATCAGCTTTCGACCCAATTGGGTGAGCTGAAGCGCGAAGCGTTTAACCTGCGTTTCCAGGCGGCCACCGGCCAGATGGAAAAGCCGGCACGCGTGCGTGAAGTGCGTCGCGACATCGCCCGCATCAAAACCCTGCAGGGTGAGCGCCAAGTTGCCGCCGCCCAAAACGCAGCCAAAGAACCGGCATAAGGAGCTAACCGATGCCAAAACGTATTCTCACCGGGACCGTGGTCTCCGACAAGAGCGACAAGACAATTGTCGTTTTGGTCGAGCGCAAAGTGAAGCACCCGCTTTACGGCAAGATCATCCGTCGCTCGAAAAAATATCATGCCCATGACGAAGCAAATAGCGTCAAAGAAGGGGCAATTGTCCGCATTGAAGAATGTGCGCCGATTTCCAAGAACAAGACTTGGCGTCTGGTGGCCGATGCTGCTGCGGCACCAACGACCCCTCCGGCAACCGCTGCAGTGGCGAAGGAGGATTAATCGATGATCCAGATGCAATCCAATCTAGACGTCGCAGACAATAGCGGTGCGAAACGTGTCCAGTGCATCAAGGTGCTCGGTGGATCAAAGCGTCGTTTTGCTGGCGTCGGCGACATCATCGTGGTGTCGATCAAGGAAGCCGCACCTCGCGGTAAAGTGAAGAAGGGCGATGTGCACAAGGCCGTCATCGTTCGGACCCGCAAGGACATCCGCCGTGCCGACGGTTCGGTCATTCGCTTCGACAGCAATGCTGCGGTTCTGATTGGTAACAACCAGGAGCCAATCGGCACGCGTATTTTTGGACCAGTCGTTCGCGAACTGCGCGCTAAGAAGCACATGAAAATCATCAGCCTTGCGCCGGAGGTTTTGTAATCATGGCACTCGCAAAGATTAAAAAGGGCGACACCGTCGTTGTGCTTGCCGGTAAAGACAAGGGCAAGTCGGGTGAAGTGACCGCCGTGATGCCGAAAGACAGCAAAGTTGTCGTTTCAGGTGTCAACGTTGCTGTGCGTCACCGGAAAGCGTCGCAAACTAACCCGCAAGGCGGACTCGACCGGTTCGAAGCGCCTTTGCACATCTCGAACGTGGCACTGGCCGATCCAAAATCGGGCAAGGCAACGCGCGTTCGCGTTGAAACCAAGGACGGCAAGAAGGTCCGAGTGGCCGTGAAGTCCGGGGAGACGATAAATGGCTGATACGAAATATACTCCGCGCATGAAGCAGCGTTATGATGACCTGGTCGTCAAGGCGTTGACTGAGAAATTCGGTTACACCAACCGCTTCGCTGTGCCGAAGATCGAGAAGATTACGCTCAACATGGGCGTCGGCGAGGGCTCGCAGGACAAGAAGAAGGTGACGACCGCGCTCGAAGAAATGACTTTGATCGCTGGCCAAAAGCCGGTCATCACCAAAGCGAAAAAGTCGATCGCTGGCTTCAAGCTGCGCGAAGGCATGCCAATCGGTGTAAAGGTAACGCTGCGCGGTGCTCAGATGTACGAATTCCTTGACCGTCTAGTCACCATCGCAATGCCGCGTATCCGAGATTTCCGTGGTCTCAATCCGAAGAGCTTCGATGGCCGTGGCAACTTTGCAATGGGTTTGAAAGAGCAAATCATCTTCCCAGAAATCAGCTATGACGCGATCGATCAGGTACGCGGTATGGATGTTATCGTAACCACTTCGGCAAACACGGACGACGAATCGCGCGAACTGCTTAAGCAGTTCGGCTTTCCATTCCCTGCAGAAGAAACCGAAGAGAAGGCGGCGGCGTAATGGCAAAACTGAGCTCCATAAACAAAAACGAACGTCGCAAGAAGCTGACAAAAAAGTTTGCAGGTCGTTATGCAAAGCTGAAGGCGATGGCGAAAGATCAGTCGCTGGACGATGGCGAGCGTTTGATCGCGCGCCTTAAAATGGCGGAAATTCCACGCAACGGTAACCCGCATCGCGTGCGCAACCGCTGTGAAACCACCGGGCGCCCTCGCGGCGTTTACCGCAAATTCCGGCTTAACCGTATCGAACTGCGCAATCTTGCCAATAAAGGCATGATTCCGGGCGTTACGAAGTCGAGCTGGTAAGGACAAGATAGATGGCAATGACCGATCCATTGGGTGATATGCTCACCCGCATCCGCAACGGCCAACGGGCGAAGAAAGACTCTGTAGTCTCGCCTGCTTCCGGCTTGCGGACCCGTGTTCTCGACGTGTTGCAGCGTGAAGGCTACATTCGTGGCTATAGCGAAGAAGTGCTTGGCACGCGCGGCCAGCACAAGGGCATCCGCATTGAACTTAAATATTTTGAAGGTGCGCCTGCTATCCAGCATGTCGCTCGCGTTTCGAAGCCTGGTCGCCGCGTTTATTCGGGTTCGCAAGAATTGCCGATCATTCGTAACGGCCTAGGCATCACCATTGTTTCGACGCCAAAAGGCGTTCTGTCGGACGCTGAAGCGCGCGCACAGAATGTCGGCGGCGAAATCCTGGCGGAGGTATTCTGATGAGCCGCATTGGTAAAAAACCCGTTGCTATGCCCGCAGGCGTTACCGCCAGCATGGGCGAAGGCACGTTGTCGGTCAAAGGACCGAAGGGCGAGCTGAAAATGCCGATGAGCGACCTCATTTCGTATGAAGTGAAGGATGAAGGCCTGTCGGTATTGCCGGCTAACGAAAGCAAGCAAGCGCGCGCGTTCTGGGGCATGCAGCGCACTTTGGTACAGAACCTGGTCACTGGCGTGACTGAAGGTTTTACCAAGGTGCTAGAAATCACCGGTGTTGGTTACCGCGCCAATGTTCAGGGCAAGAACCTGAAACTGCAGCTTGGTTATAGCCACGACGTCGATTTTGCGATTCCAGAAGGAATCGACATCAAGACGCCTGACAACACTACGGTGGAAATTTCGGGCATCGATAAGCAGAAGGTAGGGCAGGTTGCTGCCGAAATTCGTCGCTGGAGAAAGCCGGAGCCTTATAAGGGCAAAGGTATCAAATACCGCGGCGAGTATATCTTCCGGAAGGAAGGGAAGAAGAAATAATGGCAAAACTGTCTCTCTTTGCGAAACGGCGTCAGCGCGTTCGTTCGAAGCTTCGGTCTCAGGTTGCTGGCCGTCCGCGTCTGTCGGTGCACCGCACCGGTCGCCATATCTATGCGCAAATCATCGACGATTCGAAGGGTTCGACGCTGGCGTCGGCTTCTACGATCGATAAGGACGTGAAAGCCAAGAATGGCTCGACTTCCGACGCGGCTGCCGATGTTGGTAAGCGTGTTGCTGAAGCGGCCAAGAAAGCTGGCGTGACCAGCGTGGTTTTTGATCGTGGCGGGTTCCTGTTCCACGGTCGCGTCAAAGCGTTGGCTGATGCCGCACGCGAAGGCGGATTGGAGTTCTGATGATGGCTGACGAAAACAACACAGTAGACGCGCCCGTCACCGACGGTGGTGCACCTGAAGCGCCTGCAACCGAAACACGCGCGCCACGCGGCGCACGCGGTGGACGCGGCGGCGGTGACAATCGTGGCGGCGGTGGCCGTGGTCGCAGTAACGACCGTCGTCCGCAACAAGAAGAAGATGATGGCACGATCGAAAAGCTCGTCCACATCAACCGAGTTTCCAAAACCGTAAAGGGCGGTAAGCGCTTCGGCTTTGCCGCACTTGTCGTTGTCGGCGATGGTCAGGGCCGTGCAGGCTTTGGCAAGGGCAAGGCACGCGAAGTGCCTGAGGCGATCAACAAGGCGACAGCGGCTGCCAAAAAAGCGATGGTCCGCGTTCCATTGAAAGATGGCCGCACATTGCACCATGATGGCAACGGTCGTTTTGGCGCAGGTAAGGTGACGCTTCGTTCGGCACCTGCTGGTACCGGCATCATCGCCGGTGGTCCGATGCGCGCCGTGTTCGAAAGCCTTGGTGTAGCCGACGTTGTGACCAAATCGGTTGGTTCGTCGAACCCTTATAACATGGTTCGCGCTACGTTTGCGGCGTTGGTCGAACAGACCAGCCCCAAATCGGTGGCGCAACGTCGCGGCAAGAAAATCGCCGACCTTCTGGGTCGCGGTGGCAGCAAGACTGCTGAAGCCGATGCCGAAGCGATTGCGGAGTAATCGATCATGAGCAAAATTACATTGAAGCAGACTGGTTCGCCCCTGCGTCGCCCCGCTGACCAGCGTGCCACGTTGGTTGGACTCGGCCTCAACAAGATGAACCGCGTTTCGGTCCTCGAAGACACACCCGAAGTGCGCGGCATGCTCCGTAAAGTTCGGCACATGGTTACCGTACAGGACTAAAATCAGCCTTCTCGCCTTTTGGCGGGGAAATATAAGCGCGACTAAAAGCGAAAGCGAGTGCAAGACATGAAACTGAACGACCTAAGAGATAATGAGGGCGCCCGCCATCGCCGTATGCGCGTTGGCCGTGGTATCGGTTCGGGCAAGGGTAAAACCTCGGGTCGTGGCCAAAAGGGCCAGACCAGCCGTTCTGGTGTCTCAATCAACGGATTTGAAGGCGGCCAGATGCCACTTCACATGCGTATCCCAAAGCGTGGCTTCAATAATATCTTTGCTAAAGACCATGCTGAAGTGAATTTGGGCATGATCCAAAAATTCATTGATGCGAAGAAAATCGACATCAAAGCGGTGGTCGATCACGCGGCACTGAAGGCCGCAGGTCTTGCCCGCGGTGGCAAGGACGGCGTCCGTCTGCTCGCCAAGGGTGAGTTGACTGCGAAGATTAATCTCGTCGTGGCTGGTGCCTCGAAAGCGGCTATCGAAGCCGTTGAAAAAGCGGGCGGTAAGGTAGAGGTGATCGTCAAGGTCGGTGCAGCCGAGAAGGCCGCAGCGAAAAAGTCATCGGTTAAGAACGCGGCCAAGGCAGAGGGCGCAGCTAAGCCAAAAAAAGCGGCTGTTAAAAAGGCGGCCAAGAAAGAGGGCTAAGCAAACGACTTGGCTCTTGTCATACCAGCCCCGCTTCCCGATATGGGTTGGCGGGGCTTGGCATTTCTGGGGGCAGCCGTGCGTTGCAACGGTTCTGGATAGGTCAGGCAGTAATTTTGGGATTGGGCAGTTGGGCGCGGCCAATGCGGCGCTGCACTAGTTCGGAAACAAGGAAAATATATCATGGCATCTCGGGCCGATCAAATGGCCTCGAACATCAATTTTTCGAAGTTCGGGCAGGCAACAGATCTTAAAAAGCGGATATGGTTCACCATTGGCGCGCTGATTATTTTCCGGATGCTAAGCTTTGTGCCGTTGCCGGGCGTCGATCCGATAGCGCAAGCCTTGCTGTATCAAAACAACGCCAGCGGCGGTGTTCTCGACATTTTCAACACCTTCTCAGGTGGTTCGCTTGAACGAATGAGCCTGATTGCGCTCGGTGTAATGCCTTACATCACCGCTTCTATCGTGGTGCAACTGGCGGCTTCGCTGTCGCCGACACTTGCTGCGATCAAAAAGGAAGGCGAAAGCGGCCGCAAGAAACTCAATCAGTATACCCGCTATGGTACCGTTCTTCTCACCGGTTTGCAGGGGTATTTCCTTGCTGCCGGCCTTGAATCCTTGGCGGCTGCCAATGGCATTGCGGCTGTGGTTGAACCTGGCCTAATGTTCAGAATCGTCGCCACGATCTGCCTGATCGGCGGCACGATGTTTCTGATGTGGCTCGGTGAGCAGATTACCGCTCGCGGTATTGGTAACGGTATTTCGTTAATCATCATGGCGGGTATTGTCGCCCAGATGCCACGACTGTTCGTGAATCTGCTCGAAGGCGCGCGCACCGGTTCAATCAGCGGATTTTTGATTGTTGGATTTCTCGCTATGTTTGTTGCCCTGACGCTGCTGATCGTGTTTATGGAACGCGGACAACGGCGAGTGCTTATCCAATATCCAAAGCGCGCCACACAGCGCGGTATGATGCAGGCCGATCGCAGCCATTTGCCGCTAAAGATCAATACCGCCGGTGTCATCCCGCCGATCTTTGCATCATCATTACTGCTGTTGCCGATTACAATCACTCAATTGGGTGGCAATACCGTCGCGGGCGAAAGTGCGATGGGCGACTTCGTTATCACGCTGAACCAATATCTGGCGCATGGCCAGCCTATCTATCTGCTGCTTTACGGCCTCGGCATTGTCTTCTTCTGCTTTTTCTACACGGCGGTTGTTTTTAACCCTGAAGAAACTTCGGAGAATTTGAAAAAAGCAGGTGGCTTCATTCCAGGTATTCGCCCGGGTAAGAACACAGAGACCTATCTCGATTATGTGCTGACGCGCATCACTGTGCTTGGTGCTGCCTATCTGACGCTCGTTTGCCTGCTGCCCGATTATGTCATGGCACAGACCGGCCAGCAGCAGTTCTTTGCAATTGGCGGTACGAGCCTGCTCATTCTGGTCAATGTTACGATCGACACGATTTCGCAGATCCAGAGCCATTTGCTGGCGCATCAATATGGTGACCTTTTGAAAAAAGCGAAGTTGAAGGGCGGACGCGCTCGCTAAGAGGCGCGCGACCAAAAAACGAAAATTAGGGGAAGGGCGCGTCCATGAACATAATTCTTTTAGGACCGCCGGGCGCGGGCAAGGGAACGCAGGCCAGTCATCTGGTCGAAACTTACGGGATGGTACAGCTTTCGACTGGCGATATGCTACGCGCAGCGCGCAAGGCGGGAACACCGCTTGGTGACAGAGTTGCCTCTGTTATGGATTCGGGTGGGCTGGTGTCGGACGATATCGTCGATGCATTAATTGGTGACAAGCTGGACTCGATGCCGCTTACTCAGGGGGCAATTTTCGACGGCTATCCTCGCACTGCTGCGCAGGCGCATTCGCTCGACAGCATTCTCGAAGCACGTGGGCGCAAACTCAACCACGTAATTGAGCTCGAAGTCGATGAGGACGCGTTGGTCGATCGCATCACTGGCCGTTTCTCATGTGAGAAGTGTGGCGAAAATTATCACGAGAGATATAAGTTACCGCTTAATGCTTTGGACACCGACGGACGTTTCAAATGCGATAATTGTGGGTCGGATTCTTTCAAAAAGAAGCGTCCTGACGATAATGAAGAAACTGTCCGCACCCGTATGGCCGAATACCGCGCCAAAACCGCGCCAATTTTGCCGATTTACGACGAACGTGATGTGGTAACCCGAGTTGATGGCATGGCTTCAATCGAGGAAGTGACCGAGGCGATCCGCAAGATTTTGGGGTGAGATGTCGATGTGCGCCTGCGCGGGCAGGAGCGCGGGATACTAGGCATCAAGCTGCCAACGCTTCTGCCTTCGCCGGAGCACAGTTACTTTTTGATATGCAGCGCAATCGCCGCTAAACCCCCTTCCATGAAAAGTTGCCTCGTTCCCGCCGCGCTCATCGCGGCCCTTTCCTCGCCGGCCCAAGCCGAGGTCAAAACCGTTACCGATACTGGTTTCAATGTCGTCCATATCGCCGAGGTTGCAGCCGAACCCGATGTCGTCTGGAAGCGGCTGATTGCGCCGAAAAGCTATTGGAGCAAAGCGCATAGCTGGTCAGGCAGCTCCGACGGTTTCTATATCGATGCTCAGGCTGGGGGCTGTTTCTGCGAGCTGTTTCAGGAGCAGGGTGCCGACGGCAAAACCAAAACCACCGGCAGTGTCGAGCATATGCGCGTAATCTTCGCGCAACCAGGCAAGGTACTTAGAATGCAGGGTGCGCTTGGGCCTCTACAATCGGAGGCCGTTTTAGGTACGCT
>JBKJLZ010000216.1:0-5337 GCA_046596705.1 Sphingorhabdus sp.
GCCCGGATCGCGTCACCGGTTTCGGCATCGAGTTTCGACAGCAAACGAGTTGCATAATCTCTGGCTTCCGCCTCGGTCTCCCGGACGATGACGTGCGACCGGAACCCGTATTTTAGCGTCCTGCCATGCTTTGCCGCGCGAGAGGTCATGTCGGCAATGATGTCGCGTGCACCCGAGATTGTTTCAGGCCACATCAGGTAAACATCGCAGCCTTCAGCAGCGGCTTCGCGCGCCGCAGGGCTTAGGCCGCCGAAATAGAGCGGCGGGCATTTGCCATTGATTGACCCGACGCGCGGCGGATCGATATCGAGCTGGTAATGCTCGCCTTGATGGCTGAGATGCTGGCCATTCAACAGCGTCTTCAATATCTTCATTGCTTCAACGGTGCGGGCGTAGCGTGGCGCGCTATCCATCTTTTCGCCCGGCATGTCAGACGAAATGATGTTGATTGTCAGGCGCCCTCCCAGAATCCGGTCGAGCGTCGCTATCTGGCGTGCCAGTTGCGGGGGCCATGTCTCGCCAATGCGAACCGCCATCAACAACCGGATTCGCTCGGTCAGTGTAGCAATAGCAGCGGCAAACACGGTGGTGTCCATGCCCAATTGATAGCCCGAGGGGAGCAGAATATTGTCAAACCCACCTTTTTCCGCAGCGAGAACGATATTGCGGCAATGCTCCCAACTTGAGGCCAGCGCTGGATCGGGCACGCCCAGAAATTCGTAATCATCATCGCATAAAGCTGAAAACCAGCTGACTTCGCACTGACCACTCATGGTAATGGCACTCCTCTTGCTGCTACCAGGACGCTGTACCAGTCGGCGCGGGTCCATTGGACTTTGAACGCATCGGTGGCTTCGGCAATACGGGCCGGGTTTTGCGAGCCGACAATGGGGATGGGGTGCGCCGGGTGCGCCATGATCCAGCTATAGGCAGCCGCGGTGCACGACACGCCGTAAGCGGCGGCGACGCCCGCCAAAGCGGTCGCGACATCTTGCTCGCGTTTGTTGGTGGGGTTGCCAATCCGGCCACCACCCAAAGGCGACCAGGCAAGCACGGCCAGGTCCATTGCGATGGCTTGGTCGAGTTCGCCATTTTCAATCGTGTCGATGCACAGCGCCGATAGTTCGGGTTGAGTGGACACAATCGGGATGCTGCTGAATTGTGCCAGCGTCGCTATCTGGCTGGTCGTGAAATTGGACACACCAAAGGCGCGGATTTTCCCTGACTTGTGCGCATCCTCGATTGCCCGTGCAATTTCCTGCGGATGGGTCAATATGTCTGGCCGATGAATTTGCCAGAGGTCGATCCGGTCAGTGCGCAGTCTTTCGAGTGATTTATCAATAGCTTGCTGCAGATATTCGGCGCTGCTGTCATAAGGTGCAGGGGGTGCTATGCCGCCCTTGGTCGCAAGCACCATCCGCTCACGTAGGTCAGGTGCTTCTGCGAAGACCTTGCCCAGTAACTCTTCAGCCGCGCCAAACCCTTGTTCACCGAACCCGTAGATATCGGCGGTATCAAACAGGGTAATTCCCGCCTCAAACGCCGCGTCGATAGCTGCGCGCGCAGTAACCATCTCCAGCCCGGCAAAACGCCACATGCCCCATGCTATCGAAGAAATCTCTATCCCGCTTTTGCCCAAAGGACGGGTCAGCGGTGGTGGAACCAAAGTCATATATTTTTGCTCTTTGTTTTGGGTGAATAGGGCGGCGCGACAGACTCGCGCTCGATTAGTTGATGAGGCAGGCGACGGTGTTCGATGCCCCCGCTGCCAAGGAGTAGTTCAGTCGCAGTCGAGGCAAGATCGCGCACTGGCTGATTGATCGTAGTAAGCGGCGGCCACACCACGCGAGCGAGAGTGGTGTCATCAAACCCGGCGACTGAAAGCTGTTCGGGTACGGCAATGCCGCGCCGATGAGCAACCGCCAGCACGCCGGATGCCATGTCATCATTCGAAGCAAAAACAGCAGTCGGCGGACATTCAAGCGCCAGGAATTTCTCGGTTGCAGCTACGCCGCTTTCAAAATCGAACTGGCCTTCTTCAATCAGCGAATGATCAATTGAAATTCCAGCACGACTAAGCGCCCGTTCATAACCCGCCTTGCGTTCTGCGCTAGCGAGATGGTTCGGGTGGCCGATAATAAACGCGATGCGCCGGTGACCGATGTTGATCAAGTGCGTCGTCATATCGTCGGCGGCTTGAGTGTCATCCATGAAAACCGAGCTGGTCAGCGCGTGATTGGTTCCCGGCGAAATCCGGACAAAAGGAATATTCATCGCCTCAAGCGCCGCCAGGACCGGGGCGCTATCGGTCACCGGAGATGACAATATAGCCCCATCAACGTGGGTTTCGCGAACCATGCCGCGTACCTGGTCGCCGATACCGGGGTCGGCGACATCGACTGGCTGCGCAATCAACCGCATGCCTTCCTGATGACAGCGGTCCCAGCAGCCCTGCATGATCTGGTGCATGTAATAGGGACTATGATTATCGTAGATCAGCGCAATCTGCCCCGATTTCGTGCCAGCCAATATGCGGGCGGCAATGCTTGGGCTGAACCGCAGTTCGGCCATAGCAGCATCGACCTTGGTGCGAGTCTCTGCGCTGACATACGGGTGGTTGTTGAGTACGCGGCTTACCGTCTTTACGGCGACCCCGGCTAGCTTGGCCACGTCCCTGATGTTTGAACGATCGGTCATTGAATGCTATCCCTGACGGCGACCAGACCGTCAAACAGTTCTGCAAACTCGCTGCCCACGCGCCAGAATATCGGTGGCGACCCGATTGGTGCGTCGACCTTGTGATGACCGGGTCCGAAGCGCTCACCAGTCCAGACATGTACCCACTCATCGTCGGGCAGATAAACCTCACGCATGAGCGCCTTCTCCTCGATCACCGGAGCCACCATCAAGTCGGCACCATAAAGATACTGGTCCTGAATCGTGAAGGTTTCGCGGTCTTCCGGATAATGCAAGAACAGCGCCCGCTGCGCTGGAAGGCCCGTCGCGACAGCCTCGTCGCATAAATGACGGACCCAAGGGGCAAGCGCTGCGTGCACCCGGCTCCACCGGGCAAACCCGGCGAGCAGTTCAGGCGTCGAATCGATTTGCAAGTTGTCGTCGGGCCGGTTGCCTTCATGCGTGCGCATAACCGGAGTGAAAGCGCCGAGCTCGTACCAGCGCTGCATCAATTCCTCGGTGCGGACATTGCCATGCAGGCTGGTATAGCCACCGACATCGCTATGGCTGTAAGCGTTGCCGACTAGGCCAGCCGAAAGCGCCGCAGTGATAACGGTGCCAATACCGTCGTGGCGTGAAAAATCGACCGACTGGTCGCCTGCCCAAAGCAAAGGGCAATATTGCTGCACGCCGGTAAAGCCAGCCCGCATGAAGAACAGCGCATCCCCAGTCCGCCCACGCGATTCGACCGCGTCGGCGTTGACCTTGGCCCAATGGACCGGCCAGCGGTTATGCTCTTCCATCGGGTCGCCATCGTGAAGCCGCAGATCGACCGGCAGATATTCGCCGAAATCCGCCATCCAGCCGTCGAGCCCAAAATCGAGCATTTGCTTGCCAATAATTTCTTCCGAGAACCACGCGGCAGCATCGGGGTTGGTGAAATCGACCACGCCAGCGTCGAACTCGCCGAAATCGACGGCATAGGGCTCATGGCTGTCGAGCTTGAGGGCTAGATAGCCCAGCCTCGCGGCCTCGGCATATTGCGGGCCGTCGACCGCCAGATAGGGGTTTACATAGCCAAGAAAGCGAATATCGCGTGCTTTCAATTCCGCAATCTTGTCCGGCAGATTTGGATAGCGCTCGACATTCCACTTCCAATCCCAAAACAGCCGCCGTCCGAAACTTGTCTGACGAATGCCGACCCAGTCTTCGCACCAAAGGCCGGAAACCGCTGCGCCTGCTGCTATTATCTTTTCGAGCCGAGCAAAACTGTTCGCGCCGTCCTTCAGCCCGACAATTGCCCCGCCAATCGCCCATTCCGGCAACGCCCGCTTGATCCACAAGGGATGAGGAATTTTCTGAACGAGCTCGGCAGGCGTGTCCGCCTGATGCAATTCGATGGCTGCGTTCCTATGCCACGTCGATAGACGGTGGCGCTTGCAGTGGGTGAAATCCAGTTCGCTGTAACTGTCGCCAAGCATTCGCGCCGAATAGCCTCTGGATGAAAGAAATGTCGGCTCAGGATAATTGGTCGTCCAATAATCGCCGCCAGCAAACGATCCATCCGCGCTCACCGTATCGGTCAGTGGCGTGCCCGGTTCGCGACCTACACCAGGCTCGCTAGTCCATATGGGAAAGCTTAGACCATTCAGCGCAAGGAAACTCATTTGCTCGCCACCTCCCCAGACACGCTCATCTGGTTCGGCAACAAAATCGATCTGCAGCCGGTCGAACCCCCCAAGCAACGAGCGGGCAATCAAGACGGCAGGGTAGGGATCTTCCTCGCGTACGCAACTCAATGCAACCATAGGCTCGCCTTCGGCGTCTGAAGAAAGGCCAAGCTGGTCGCCAACGTAAGGCACTACATGTCGCAGCACTCGCTCGTCTTCTGGCGCATCCTCCATCCGGAAATTCCCGCGCACCATCGTTACTGTCGGATTGCCCTTCGCAATACGGAACGCGGGCGAATTGACGCGGTGGCGCAGGATCACACGGTCGCCGAGCAACAGATCGAATCCGTCATCCTTTGCTTCGAACCTGGCAGTCACTGCCATCCTCCCCAACCCAATTCTTGCCCCGGCTTGCTGTGATGTGAAAGCCACATGCCGCTAGAACTCGTCGAATGTTCCGTATGACACCGCTTGACATAACAAGCCTGTTTCGGCATTGCAAGGCACGTTGAACAGCGGTACCGCTAACAAAGCGACCCCATGTTTTCGTTATAAATCAATATAATGCTGATACAGGCAGCAGTCATTTAGTGGGAGGCACCAGATGAAAATTTCCAGAAATACGCCCCAAAAATATTTCCGTGCAGCATTGCTCGGCGGTACGGCAATCGCGCTCGGCTTCGCCGTGCCTGCGTCGGCGCAAGACGCCCCGAGCGATGAAGATTTGGTCACCAACGAAATTATCGTTACCGCGCAAAAACGTGAGGAAAATCTGCAGGATATTCCACTCGCCGTTTCAGTGATTGGCGGCGATGCCGTTGCGGCGAACGGTGGGCTCAATCTCGAGAATGCTCAGTATCTTGTGCCCTCGCTGAACTTCCGCAAATCGGGCACCTCGCTGAATCAGGCGTTGTTCCTGCGCGGTGTCGGCACAATTAATTTCTCGATAGCAGCAGAACCGTCGGTAGCAGCCGTATTGGACGGCGTGGTA
>JBKJLZ010000160.1:0-3404 GCA_046596705.1 Sphingorhabdus sp.
ATTCCGCCGGTCAGTTCATCTACCGCCTTGGTCTTTTCAGCGTGCATCTGGTCGAGGTTTAGTGACACGCCCTTAAAGTCGATCCCGAACTTCGCCAGCGCACCAGAATGCGCCTCGTGAAACATTTCGGACGCATGCAACATGGCCTTTGACGGAATGCAACCGACATTGAGGCAGGTGCCGCCAAGCGTTTCGCGGCTTTCAACGCAAGCCGTTTTGAGCCCCAATTGTGCGGCCCGGATTGCTGCAACGTAGCCACCAGGTCCGGAGCCGATGACAATAAGATCATAATCTGTTTCACTCATAACCGAACTCCGCTTGTGCTCCTGCGAAGGCAGGAGTGCTGGAAAGAGAGACCTGCGCTAGCCTCCCGCGCTCCTGCTTTCGTAGGAGCGCAACAGCTTTATAAATCAATAAGTAATCTTGTCGGGTCTTCAATCACCTCTTTGACGATTTTTAGAAAAGTGACGGCTTCACGCCCATCGATCAGCCGATGGTCATAGCTAAGCGCCAGATACATCATGGGCCGCACTACTATCTGGCCATCGCGGACAACCGCTCTGTCTTCAATGCGGTGAAGGCCGAGCACCGCCGACTGCGGGGGGTTGATGATCGGTGTCGACATCAGGCTGCCGAATACGCCGCCATTGGAGATAGTGAAGGTACCACCAGCCATATCTTCCATGGTCATCGTGCCAGCCTTAGCCTTGCCGCCAAAATCGCCAATCGCTTTTTCTATTTCAGCAAAGCTCATTGAGTCGGCATTGCGGATGACTGGCACCACAAGGCCGCCCGGTGCACTCACTGCAACCGAAACGTCGAGGTAATTGTGATAAACGATATCCTCACCGTCGATTTGGGCGTTAACTGACGGCACATCGCGGACGGCTAGCGCCACCGCCTTGGTGAAGAAGCCCATGAAACCCAAACGAACACCATGCTTTTTTTCGAACAGGTCTTTGTAGGTCGCTCGCGCCGCCATCACAGCCGACATATCGACATCGTTAAAGGTGGTCAGGAGCGCCGCTGTTTCCTGTGCCGACTTCAACCGCTTGGCGATGGTCTGGCGTAACCGCGTCATGCGGACTCGTTCTTCCTGACGCCCCGCATTGGTAGGTGCGGCAACTGATGCAGTGGCGGTAGGTGCCACAGCAGGCGCCCCCTTTGCCGCGGCAACAACATCTTCTTTGGTCAGTCGACCGTCTTTGCCGGTGCCTTTAATCTTCGATGGATCGATACCGAGTTCCAATACCAGACGGCGGACGGCTGGTGACAATGGCAGGTCGGAATTTTCAGTGGGCACTGCAACGGGCGCAGGCGCTGGTGCGGTCGCCACCGGCTGCGGTGCAGCAGATGCAACTGCTGGAGCAGGGGTCGCAGTAGGCGCGCCAGACCCGGCTTCGATGCTCGCAATGACTGCGCCTACATTTACGGTAGCACCTTCTTCGACGACATAAGCGCCCATCACGCCCGCAACCGGCGAGGGCACCTCGATTGCGACCTTGTCGGTTTCGAGACTCGCAATCGGCTCGTCGGCGGCGACCGCCTCACCGGGCTTTTTCAGCCACTGTCCAAGCGTCGCTTCAGTGATCGATTCGCCCAGTACCGGGACTTTGACTTCGGTGCTCATGTCTTCTTCCTTACGAGGACGGCGGCGTTACGGGTTTGGTGCCGCCGGTACGTTGACGGCGGATTTCGGCGCGGACGTTGTGGCCGAGTGCATCGGCAACCAAGGCCGCCTGTTCAGCCTGATGGCATTTTGCGAGGCCCGTTGCGGTGGCAGCGGCAGGTTTGCGCCCCGCATAACGTGCGCGCACGGGGTGGGTTTTTGCCGCAGCCAGGCATTCCTCGATAAACGGATCGACGAATGACCAGCCACCTGCATTTTTCGGTTCTTCCTGAGCCCATACGACTTCAACAAGATTGCTCATGCGCTTGAGGCGAGCAACCAATGGCTCGCCAGGAAAGGGGTAAAGCTGTTCCAGCCGCACAATGGCTGTGCCGGTATCACCCGCCGCATTGCGCGCCTCAATAAGATCATAGGCAATCTTACCCGAACACAGGACCAACCGCGTCACATCGGCATCGCTCGGCGGATTAGGGTCCGACAATATCCGCATGAAGTGGCTTTCGCCTTGAAAGTCCGCTGCTTTCGATACCGCCATCTTGTGCCTCAGCAATGACTTCGGCGTCATGACGATCAAGGGCTTACGGAACGGCCGCGCCATTTGACGGCGAAGCAGGTGGAAATAATTGGCCGGCGTAGTGCAATTTGCGACCTGGATATTGTCCTCAGCGCACAATTGCAGAAAGCGTTCAAGCCGCGCCGAACTGTGCTCCGGCCCCTGACCTTCATAACCATGCGGCAGCAGCATCACGAGACCATTGGCGCGAAGCCATTTTGCTTCACCGGCGGCGATAAACTGGTCAATCATGACCTGTGCGCCATTGACGAAATCGCCGAACTGCGCTTCCCACAAAACCAATGTTTTTGGTTCAGCTCCAGCGAAGCCATATTCGAAGCCAAGTACGCCGAATTCGGAAAGCGGGCTGTCGAGAACCTCAAACCGGCCGTGGGGCAGCGTTGCCAAAGGCACATATTTAGCTTCAGTGCCTTGATCGACCCATACCGCGTGGCGTTGGCTAAAAGTCCCTCGCCCCGAGTCTTGGCCGGATAGCCGCACGCCATAGCCTTCGGACAGAAGCGACCCAAAAGCTAATGCTTCGCCCGTTGCCCAGTCGATATTCTCGCCGCTGGCGAACATTGCCTTCTTCGCTTCGAGCACACGGCCCAAAGTCGGGTGGATATTATGTCCTTCAGGCACTGTCGTCAGCGTACGGCCAAGGCTGTCGAAAAGCTTCTTCGACACCCCGGTCTCGACATTGCGCCGTGCGCTTTCGGGGTCGGCAGGCTTGGACAGCCCGGACCAGCGACCACCGAACCAGTCAGCCTCGTTCGCCTTATAGTCCGCCGCGCCTGCAAATTCCTGCTCAAGCGTCGCGACAAAACGCATGATATGCTCGTTTGCCCAATTGCCGTCGATCACGCCTTCGGCTTGCAACCGCTTCGCGTATAATTCGCCCACACCTGGATGCGTCTTGATGACCTTATACATCAACGGCTGAGTGAAGCTCGGTTCGTCACCCTCGTTGTGGCCAAATCGACGGTAACACCACATGTCGATTACGATGTCGCGGTGAAATGTCTGGCGAAATTCGATCGCGATTTTGCAGGCGAAGGTAACAGCTTCAGGGTCGTCGCCATTTACGTGGAAGATCGGCGCCTGAACGCCCTTGGCCACGTCCGACGGGTAAGGCGACGAACGCGCGAATTGCGGCGAGGTGGTAAACCCGACCTGATTGTTCACAATGAAATGTAGGCAGCCGCCGGTATTATAGCCTTT
>JBKJLZ010000219.1:0-4389 GCA_046596705.1 Sphingorhabdus sp.
CTCGTCGATCAGCCGTAGCGTTACGATCCGTGCAAGCAAATCCATCGTCTGCGTTGTGCGCTGGTCATCATCACCGGTTGTCATCCAACTTCGTTGCCAGCCCAACTGGTTTGCTTCACCCTTATGAGTGATGTCGAAAGTGCCTTCGCCTTGTGCCCAGCTGGCGGCGCGCGATGCCGCATAATCCCGTGCATCTGCCTTACGCGCGGGCAGCACGCCAAACGTCCGGGAAACTGCCGCGATCGCGGCGCTTTCATCCACGTCACCAACGAGTGCAATTTCCAGACGGTTAGTCAAAAGCGCATCGCCCAAGGTCGGTTTTAATATTTGGAAATCCGCTGACAACAATGTTTCCAAAGGTTCCACGCTAAATCTCGGATCGCCGTCGTTCATAATGCGAGCGCCTTCGACATTCAGCGCGGCTCCCGGTGTCGCGTCGAGCGATGCATAAATCTCAGGCAGCGGCCTGCGGAACAGCCGAACGGCGTTTTCGCGGTACCCTGGATATCGGCTGAACGCTGCCAAAAGCTGCAACTGACGGTCTAGATCGGCGGGGGTAACCGCGCCATAGCCGCCAAAATAATCGTCACCTACGCCGAATGATGCCGAAACAGTGGTGCCGGCGAGTAACGACCGCAAATCCTCGATATCGTGCGCTGCCAGCCCACCAGACACGTAAGTCGACCCCATAAACTTCGCCAAGGTCGCGTTTGCTTTGCCGAAGTGCAGTTGCCCGCCGTCGATCCGCAGCGAATAGCGGATCCGGTTATCCTCAAAATCGGTTTGCTTGATATTCAGCAGTACGCCGTTGGCAAAGCGGATGGTGCGGATACCGAGGTCTGCAATCAGCTTGTCTTCAACGACCGAACCTGGGGGACCGAAGTTAGTATATGCAAATGCTTTATCAACCCGCGCTTCGGGCGCGACGACAGCTACGGTGCGACTCTGGCTGTAGCTGGCGAGCAATGTCTGAGAGTCCACACCATCAGCTGATTTGGTTGTCAGAAACATCGAGGGCGCGTCGAGCTTTGCGTGCCATTTGGCAAATTCCGAATGCACAGCCCCTGCTAGCATGAACGGGCGCGATTGAATCCAAAGTAATTGCCGATAGGCGTCCGAATTCACTACATCGTCGTCGACTGCGACCAATTCGTTTGCGAATGAGCTGCTGGGCTGGGTCGCTTCCCCCTTTGCGGCGTTCTCATAAGCTGAGTTCAGGCGTTTTATCTGCTCGGCAACCTCTGCTTCGCTGAAGCCGTGTTCTGCTACCTGCCGGACGATTTGTTCGACGAACGGCAAAAGCTGCGGCCAACTGCCGTCTTTACCTACAGCGTTGATGCCGATGCGGGTATAAGTGTCGCAGAAACCAGGCGCGAACGACAGCCCGCCGCCAAGAAAAGGAATATCGGCTTCGCGCGATCTTCGGCTGATCCGCTGGGAAATGATGGCACCGGCGATCTGCATCTTCCATTCCATGATGGCGCGATCAACAGTGTCCGGCCGCTTCATATCGGAAACGACCTGCTGTATCGCAATTGCCTCGGTGATTTCGGGATGCGCAAAAATTTCTGCGGTCGGCCTACGCGTCGTGTCTATGGTGCATTGATCGATCGGGCCGAGCGGCGCGCCGTCATTTTTCCAGTCAGCGAATTTGGCGATAATCTGTCGTTCGATGGCAACCGGATCGATCGGGCCGACGACCACAATACGCGCTCGGTCAGGTCGGTAATATTTCCGGTACAATGCCCTCATGCGCTCGGCAGGCGCCGTTTGAAGAACTTCCAAGGTGCCGATGGGGTAGCGTGTTGAATAATAGGTATTTGGGTAGAATAATGTGTTAGCCGCCCGTGCACTTTGGAAGCTATAATTTTCGCGCTGCCGCATTTCGGAAATAACCACCCCGCGTTCGCGGTCTACAGCTTTGGCATCGAAGAAGATTTCGCTCGCGGTTTCGCGCATCAGGAATAGCGACCGTTCGATTAAAGCCGGGTCAGCTCTTGGCAAATCGAGTTTGTACTGGGTCTGCGTGTATCCAGTCGATGCGTTGGTATCTGCTCCAAACGAAAGCCCAAGGCGTTCGAGCATTTTTACCATTTCGCCTTCTGGCACGTTGGTCGTGCCATTAAACGCCATATGCTCGATAAAATGGGCAAGACCCTGCTCGTCATAAGCCTCAGCGGCCGATCCGAAATCTAATGCTAGCCGTACCAGAACCTGATTTTGGGGGCGGTCATTAGGACGGATGGCGTAGCGCAATCCGTTTGGCAAGCGACCATAAACGATGCTGCCGTCAGGCTCTAGGTTTGATGTTTCCGCGTTCCAAGGCGCAGTGCGTTCGGCACCCGACGGGGGTGCCGGATGCGACGTTTGGGCGCGGGAAGGCGAAACAACAACCGTCAGCAGACCGACGGCCCACAATGATTTTCGAATATTCATTCGTCTAACCCAGCCAATTTCTGGCATCCATCGATTTGTGCAGGATGCGCCTGATAACGATCTGCTGATCGTCTACACTGTAATAAATGCGATGGCTCTGGCAACCAACTGAACGCGCATCGGGATGCAGCGAAGTTTCTGCTCGTCCGCTTAAGGGATATTCCGTCAGCTGTCGGAATGCCGCCTCAACGGCGTCAACGTAAGCAAGCGCAGCCACGTTTCCGAATTCGGCCAAGCTGTGATCGATGATGTTATCATAGTCGGACGCCGCGAGCGCGGTCAGTTCAAGCCGCATTTTTGTTGGGCAAGGCCGCAGCGATCCTCGTTCGGGCATCGGAAAAAATCTGATTGACCGGTCGTTCGCTTTTCGGGCTGTCGAAACCCAGTTGAATTTCACCCCTTAATTGCTCGAGCCTCTCCTGATGCCGCCTCTCCTGACGGATCAGGTCACGAAGATAGTCGCTGCTGCTTGCATAGCTGCCATCGGCAACACGCGATTCGACCCATTTCTTCAATTGATCCGGGATTGATAAGTTCATTTGGGCCATAAATAATAATATAACGACGTGCGCTTAATGTCAATAAATGCACACTTCCAACACGCTACTTCCCCTTGCGCAACCTGTGGCTGACCAGATCCAGCACCGCGCCTTCACTCTCCTCGGGCATCAGCCCCAAGCGGCGCGCTACTTCCTGATAGGCTTCGGCTTCGCCGCCGAGGTCGCGGCGGAACCGATCCTTGTCCAGCTTTTCGCCGGTTTCGATGTCCCACAGGCGACAGCCGTCCGGGCTGATTTCATCGGCCAGAATAATCCGCGAAAAATCGCCGTCGAATAACCGCCCGAATTCGAGTTTGAAGTCAACCAAACGGATGCCGATCGCCGCAAACATACCGCACATGAAATCGTTGATGCGGATCGCCATTGATGAAATGTCCTGCATTTCCTCCTGCGTAGCCCATCCAAAGCAGGCGATATGTTCTTCTGCAATCAGCGGATCTCCAAGCGCATCGTCCTTATAGCAATATTCGAGCAATGTGTGCGGCAACGGCGTGCCTTCCTCGATACCCAGACGCGTGGATAATGTGCCAGCCGCAACATTGCGGACGATGACCTCGATCGGCACGATCTCGACTTGCCGGATCAACTGCTCACGCATGTTCAGACGGCGGATGAAATGTGTAGGGATGCCGATATGCGCAAGCCGGGTAAATACATGCTCGGACACGCGATTATTGATGACGCCTTTTCCAGCAATCGTGCCCTTTTTTTGAGCGTTGAAGGCAGTCGCATCGTCTTTAAAATACTGGATCAGCGTGCCCGGCTCGGGGCCTTCATAGAGAATTTTTGCTTTGCCTTCGTAAACTTTGCGGCGGCGAGTCATATATTGGTACCTGCTGGGCGCGGATGCGCGTGAAATATTGGCCCGTTGCTGCCGGGGTGTAGTTCTTGCGTATAAGCGATTGCGTGCGGACGCGCAATTCGTGATAGCAGAATGAATTGTCAGGAAGGACAACGGGTTGCCGATCGATCTCGATTTGCTGATGCGTGCTTATGCCAATGGCATTTTTCCGATGTCCGACGCGCGCGACGATCCCGACACATTCTGGATCGAGCCGGAAAAGCGAGCCATTCTGCCTCTGGAGGGTTTCAAGTTGTCGCACTCGCTGGCCAAAACCATTCGACAAGAAAAGTTTCGGGTGACCGCTGATCATGACTTTGCGCGCGTGATAGCGATGTGCGCTGAGCAGAATGACGATCGCCATGAAACCTGGATAAATCCAGAAATTGAGCACGCATTTTGTACGTTGCATGCACATGGTCATGCGCATAGCGTCGAATGTTGGCTGGGCAATGAACTGGTTGGCGGACTCTATGGACTAGCCATGGGCCGTGCTTTTTTTGGCGAGAGCATGTTTTCGCGTGCGACTGACGCGTCCAAAACGGCATTGGC
>JBKJLZ010000066.1:0-4940 GCA_046596705.1 Sphingorhabdus sp.
ATTCGGCGGCGGGATCGAAGCTTCCTACGGCAATTACGACGCAATCGTCGTCAAGGGCGACATTACCGGCCCGATCGGCGAAACGCTCGCCTTCAGCCTTGCTGGCAATTACAACAAGCGTGACGGCTATATCAATGTCGTTAACCTCGGTACCAAATCGAACGATCGCAATCGCTACGGCGTTCGGGGCCAGTTGCTGTGGGAACCGAGCGATACGCTGAAGCTGCGCCTGATCGCCGATTACGACAAGATTGATGAAATTTGCTGTGCCGTAGCCAACGTGTTTAACGGGCCTACTGGGGCTGTTATTGGTTTGCTCGGTGGTAATCTCGACCGGAACAATCGCTTCTCTTACAATAACTTTCAGAACTTTGAATCAGTTAACAAGATCAAGAATTACGGCTTTTCTGGTCAGATCGACTGGGACTTGACCGATGCTGTTTCACTTACGAGCATCAGCGCATATCGTGCCGTACGTTCATTCACCAACCAGGATTCGGACTTCACCAGCGCCGACTTGATTGGCGATAACCGTGCCGAGACTGCAATCAACACTTACACGCAAGAACTGCGCATCGCATCTGACTTTGATGGACCATTGAACTTCCTGCTGGGTGGCTTTTACTTCAAGGAAGACATCGACATTGCATCGCAGCTTTTGTTCGGACGCGATTTCCGCAACTATGCAAATGCACTGACCGGCGGCGCATTTATCGCGAACGAGCCGATCTTGCGCGCATTGAACGGGATTCCGGCGACCGTTGCTCCGTTTGGATCGCAAGGACTGGGGCGGTTTGAAAATTTTGATTACAAAAACACTTCCTATTCCGTTTTCGGCCAGGTCGATTTCGAGATCGTTGAAGACCTGACGCTGACCGCAGGTTTTAACTACACCAAGGATAAGAAGCGAGTGGCTTCGGCGAACAGCAGCACGGACACGTTTTCTGGTATCGATCTTGTTCGAACTGGTGCAAATGCAGGATTTTTACCTGCTGCTCGCAATGTGTCTTGCTCTCCACCGAACGTCACTCCGGGCGTGAACTGCAACCCGTTTCTCGCGTTCCGTCCTTTGCAGTTCCTGCCACCATTCCTGAATTTCCCGAACGCAGTCGAAGACGGTAGAACTAGCGACAGCGATCTGTCCTACACGCTTAGGGCATCATACAAGTTCAGCTCGAACGTTAGCGCGTATGCGACTTATGCAACGGGTTTCAAGGCTACATCATTCAATCTGTCGACGGATAGCCGTCCATTTGCAGCCGATTTCATTCCAGGATCACCTGCACAAAGCCCGCCACCTGCTGCATCGCCGATTCGGTCGGCTGGGCTTGCGTTGAATAACCTGACGAGCGGCACCCGTTTTGCCGGTCCCGAAGACGCTGTAGTTTATGAAATCGGTGTGAAGGGAAGCTGGGAAGGCTTCGGGTTCAATCTGGCGCTTTTCAAACAAGAACTGAAGGGCTTCCAGAGCAACATCTTTAACGGAACGGGCTTCGTTCTCGGCAATGCAGAGAAGCAATCGACCAAGGGTCTGGAAATCGATGCTACGATTTCTCCAACCGAAGGACTAAATTTCACCGCGTCCTATACTTATCTCGACCCCAAATTTGATCTGTTCACTGGCGGGTCGGCATTTAATCCCGCAACCAATAGTGTAGTTCCAACCAATCTGACGGGCCGGACACCAAGTGGACAATCCAAACATTCGGTTGCTGTTGGCGGGACATACGAACTGGAGCTGTCCGAAGGCACAGGGCTAATTTTCCATGTCGATTATGCTTTGAACAGCGCGTTTCAGATTGCTCAAGGACTGCCGTTCAAGGCTGCGATCGAATCGTTAAACGCGTCTCTGGCTCTTGAACTCGATAACGGCTTAGAAGTCAGTGTCTGGGGCCGCAACCTGACCGAGCCACAATATAACCCGGTGATTTTCCCTGGCGTTGCGCAAGCTGGCACTTTGTCCGGCTATCCTCCGCCACCGCGGACTTACGGTGTTTCAGCGAAGTTTGACTTCTGAATTTAGCCAAAATTTAAATACGGGCCGGTGTCGCAATCGCGATGCCGGCCTTTTTTTTGGCCGGTATGCAAACTATATCTCGCGCAACTACGTTTAGCGCATGGTTGGAGGAAACTTACAGGCGGGCTTGTAATAAATAATTCAGGGCATGTGGTGGTTCCTTTGTCACGTTCTGGCGAGCGTCAAAACCCACGAAAGCGCCTAGGCTTTCATGGCTATATGTCCGAATCGCAATTTTCGACTATGACTAAATTTACCGTATCATAGTGACGATGTCAATATTTATATCCATATAGGTTTCCATAAACCTCTGACAAGGCGCAGCAGTTCTTGGGAGTTTGCTTAAAAACCCTCGGACAATTATTATGCTGGAAAAATGGTGCCCGAGGGCGGATTTGAACCACCGACACGCGGATTTTCAATCCGCTGCTCTACCCCTGAGCTACTCGGGCTACACGGGTAAAACCGCGTGGGAGCGCAGCCTATAGAGAGACGGAGCCGTCCTTGGCAAGCGTAAAATCAGTCGTGATCGTTAAGGTCGATACTGTCTTCATAGTCCGCCGCTGGACCCGGAACGCGGTAGCCGTCACCCAGCCATTGCAGCAAATCACGGTCCTTGCAGCCTTGACTACAGAAGGGCGCAAATTCTGGCGTCATAGCTTTTTTGCACAACGGACATTTCGCGCCTGCGGCTTTATGCGGAAGCTTCGACATAGCCTGCGCCGATAGCCAGTTGCGCATCGGCGCGCAAGGACACAGACCTGCCAGTTCGGCGCGCCAGAAGAGCCATCCAATCGGGTTGCGCCTGTATGTGCCCAAACACTGCGGGATGGGCGACCAATTGCATCGCGCCGGTTTGCCGATCGCGCTCTGCCCGGCGCAATAGTGACATAGCCTCAGCCAACGCCGGTCGATATTGCATAATCTCCGGAACCGACTGCCGCGTCCTGCGAGTCAGAATTTGCATGAAACCGAACCCATTGATCGCGGTTCGCTCGAATGGCCCGGACATTGCCGAATCGAAAGCGCCTGCCGCTTTTTGGCGATCAGCCCTTGCCTCAAGCGTTGGAAAGTCGATGCCGATATTGCCTTGCAAATCCAAACGCTGGATCGCTTGAGCGGCCACCGTTGCCGCTGCGACTGCCAAGGCCGCAGGAGCCAAGTCGCCATCGACGTCGATCAACGTCATTGCTGGCGTCAGCGATACCTGAAGTGCGCCGCCAGCAAACTTGACATTCCCGGTGCGCGCCTCTTCCAAAATCTCGCTCCAACCATGCGCTTCAAACCGGTCGTCATCATGCGCGTAACATGGCGTAACCGGCCCGCCAATCTGCTCCAGCAAAGTCGGCGCGTTGCATGGCACTTTGTCCGCCGATGCCTTCACCACCGGCAGTTTGAACCGGCTCTGCTCGTCAATTGCTGCTCGGGTCACTTCGACCATAAGCGACTGACCTTCGTTCAAACCCTTGGGCAAAGGCGACAGCAGCGCCACACCGCCATCAGCAAATTTCACGATCCCGCGTGTGTTAGCAACTACCCGGGAAACCAACTGCGCCTGGAGCACGACACCTGGCTTAACCCCGCCATGCCGCTCAATACGTGCAGCAACAATCCTACCATTCTCGACAAGGGCGGCGCGTTCTTCGCCGATCCCGTCTTCATAAAGCCACTCAGCCAACCGGAAGGCCAGAAGCTATGAGTAGAGCGCGGGTTTCGTACAGAGGCAATCCGATAACCCCTGAATGACTGCCTGCCATCCAGTCAATCAGCGCCTCTGCCCTACCCTGGATCGCGTAACCGCCAGCCTTGCCTAGGCCTTCGCCGCAATCAATATAGGCATCGATTTCGGCGGCGCTTAACCGCTTGAACCGGACAATGCTATCGTTGATCCGCGTGCGTTCCCTGCCAGTTTCATCAATGACACAAACCGCGCTCAGCACATGATGGCGCCTGCCGCCAAGCAATTTCAGCAAGCTGCGTTGGATGTCGGCATTTTCCGCTGGTGGCAATATTCGTCGCCCGACTGCGACTGTGGTGTCACCTGCGAGCACAATTTCGCCCTCGGTGCGCGACACAGCCCGTGCCTTTTCAATGGCCATCCGCAACGCGTAGACGCGCGGTAGCTCGGCCTTCAACGGGCTTTCATTGATATCGGGGGAAGCAATCCGCGCTGGTTCCACACCTAGCCGCGCCAGCAAATCGCGGCGGCGGGGGCTTGATGATGCGAGAACAAGCTGCGGCATGCCGCAATTGCGCTTATTTAAAGCGGTACGTGATCCGGCCCTTGGTCAGATCATATGGGGTGAGCTCGCACAAAACCTCGTCACCGACCAAAACGCGAATACGGTTTTTACGCATTTTGCCAGCAGTGTGGCCAAGGACCTCGTGACCATTTTCCAATTCGACGCGGAACATTGCATTTGGCAACAATTCACGAATGGTGCCCCGCATTTCCAGAAGTTCTTCTTTTGCCATTCGGCCCCTTAAATTGCTGATAAGCACTATGTTGCAGCGCCCTTAGCGGCTGCGCCCCAAAAAGGGAAGAGCTACCGTACAATCGGATCGTTGCGACAAAATGTGACAAAGTTCAGCTTTCGCGAATGTTTGACGTGGCTAAAAGCCCCATCACGATAAACAAACAAAGTCCTCTCCCCATGAAAATTTTTCCTTATACTGCATTATTATTAGCTTCGACGTCCTTACCGGGGTTCGCGCAGGATTCGGCTCAAACCGAAGGCACCACTGCTGCCCCGGAAACTAGCGCCGAGACGGTGGACGAATTGCCAGGCGATATAATCGTGACCGCCGAACGCATCAGGGGCGCAGTCGACACCGACGTACCGCCGGTAGAGGAGCTGAACGAAGCCGACATCGCGGCGGTGGGTGCCTCATCGTTGACCGACCTGCTTGCAGCGGTCGCACC
>JBKJLZ010000047.1:0-4944 GCA_046596705.1 Sphingorhabdus sp.
CAAATCATTGGCACCATCACCCACCGCCAAAACCTGGCTTATGTCGAGGCCTCTTACCTTTGCTGCGGCGGCCAGCACTGATCGTTTCCTTTCGGCGTCGACGATATCGCCGATCAATTGCCCAGTCAGCCTTCCGTCAACGATTTCCAGATCATTTGCATGCACCTCGGTTAGTCCGATCATTTTGGCGACAGGTCCGGTAAAGCTGGAGAAGCCACCCGATACCAGAACGCTATGAGCGCCCCAATCAACCATCGTGCGGACGAGCGTTTCGGCGCCCGCCATCGGGTGAACGCGTTCGGCCAAACATTGCGCTATGACATCTTGGTGCAAACCGGCGAGCAACGCGACGCGGGCTTTCAACGCGTCGGCAAAATCAAGTTCTCCCGCCATAGCCCGTTCGGTTATCGCCGCGATTTCAGGCTTTATGCCTGCATAATCGGCGAGTTCGTCGATACATTCGACGGTGATCATCGTCGAATCCATATCGGACACCAGTAACATTTTGCGACGGTTTTCCGCTGATTGCACCGCGATGTCGGCGCTGGTTTGCATTGGCTTAAGGGCCAAGCGTGCGTCGGCGATGCTACCTTCGAAACCGATATCCACCGCTTTGCCCGGTTCGATCCATTCGATTTCGGCCGGGACGCAGCTTGCTGCTGCCAGTCGGTCGCAGGCATCGGAAATTAGTCCGCTTGTCAGCTCATCTGCTGCTATCAATGTGGAGATGGGCATATCGAATCCTGAAACAAAACCAAAAACTGATCGAAGAGTGGCGCTTATCGCGGGTCCGACCGCCAGCGGCAAGACTGCATTGGCGCTTCATCTGGCGAAGTCGCATGACATTGTCATTATCAACGCCGACAGTGCCCAAGTATATTCCGATTTGCCGGTTTTAAGCGCCCAGCCGACTGCGGCGGAGCAGGCCAGCGTACCGCACCGGCTGTTCGGGTATCTCGACGGGGCTACAGCTTGTTCGGCTGCGCAATGGGCACGAGATGCCAAAGCGGAGATAGCGGCTGCGCACGAAGCCGGATGTTTGCCCGTATTGGTGGGGGGGACAGGGCTTTATTTGCGAACGTTGCTGGATGGGATTGCACCGGTTCCGGACATTGACCAAACTATCCGGGCCGATATTCGCGCACTTCCGGTGGCGGAAGCTTATGTACGGTTGCAAAAACAGGACGCGGTGATGGCAGCGGGGCTTGGACCCACCGACAGCAGCCGCATCGCCCGCGCGCTTGAGGTCATTGAAGGTACTGGCCGAAGCATCGCAGAGTGGCGCAAGCAAAAATCGGGGGGGATTGCGGTATTGGTCAAGTTGCACCCGCTGCTCCTGCTGCCGCCGCGTGAATGGCTATATGAAAGATGTGACATGCGCCTTGACGCTATGATGGAAAGCGGCGCGATTGGCGAAGTCGAGGCTTTGTTGATGCGAGGTCTGCCTGCCGATGCGCCAATCATGCGGGCGATAGGGGTTAGGGAAATCGCGGCAATGCTGACGGGAGCAATACTGCGCGATGATGCCATTACCCACGCGAAAATTGCCACTCGCCAATTTGCAAAACGCCAGTTCACCTGGTTCCGTAACCAGTCGCCGCCAACCTGGCCGCGCTGGGAGAAAATATTAAATGATTCAAATATGAATGAAATTGAAACTTTATTTCAACTTTAATGGTTGACACAGCATAATCTAATGCCTAGCGAACGCCCTCTTGCAATACCTGCTGCACCGCAACATGAGCAACATTAGACAAGTTAAGGATTATAAAGTGGCCGAAAAATCCGGCGCAGACATATTAATCGAAACCCTCATCGAACAGGGCGTTGATACCATTTTCGGCTATCCCGGCGGCGCTGTGCTGCCGATTTACGACGCGTTGTTTCAACATTCCAAAATCAAGCACGTACTTGTCCGGCACGAAGCAGGCGCGGCCCATGCCGCTGAAGGCTATGCACGCTCGACCGGGAAACCAGGCGTAGTGCTGGTCACCTCGGGCCCGGGCGCGACCAATGCCGTCACCGGCATTGCCGACGCATTTCTGGACTCGATCCCTTTGGTCGTCATCACCGGCCAAGTCGCCACAAACCTGATCGGCAGCGACGCATTTCAGGAGGCTGACACCGTCGGCATTACCCGCCACTGTTCCAAGCACAACTATCTGGTCAAAGATCCATCTGAACTTGCAGCTGTCCTAAACGAAGCGTTCCTGATTGCCACTACGGGTCGCCCTGGTCCCGTTGTCGTCGACATCCCGAAGAACGTTCAGGTTGCTACTGCGATTTTCGAACCCCGTCAAAGCAAAGGATCGATCCGCCACAACCCACCGCGCGACGCCGAATTTGCCGCGATTAACAAGGCGGTTGAACTGCTGGCCCATGCCAAGGCACCGATTCTGTATACCGGTGGCGGCATTATAAATTCTGGGCCTGACGCAAGCTTGGCGTTGCGCGAACTTGCCGCGTTATGCGGCGCGCCGGTGACCTCAACTTTAATGGGTCTCGGCGCTTACCCAGCGTCTGGCGAAGCATGGCTTGGTATGCTCGGTATGCACGGGACTTATGAAGCTAATATGGCGATGAACCAGTGTGATGTCATGCTATGCCTCGGCGCTCGCTTCGATGACCGGATTACCGGGCGGCTCGACGCGTTCTCGCCGGGCAGCATCAAGATCCATGTCGATATCGATCGCAGTTCGATCAACAAAACCGTCCGTGTTGACTTGCCGATTGTCGCCGATGTCGGAACTGCTATTCGGCAGATGATCGATGTCTGGAAAGGTCGCAAATACTCTTCGCCTGCACTCGATGAATGGTGGATGCGGATAAACGGATGGCGCGCTGTTGAATGCCTTTCTTACCCTGCGAATGCCGAGGCAATCATGCCGCAATATGCCATTGAGCGCCTTTATGCAGCGACCAAGCACCGCGACCCAATCATTACCACCGAGGTTGGTCAGCATCAAATGTGGGCAGCACAGCATTTCCACTTTGAAGGCCCCAATAAGTGGCTGACCAGCGGCGGCCTCGGTACGATGGGTTACGGCCTTCCCGCCGCCATTGGCGCGCAAATGGGGAACCGGGATGCGCTCGTTATCGACATTGCCGGTGAGGCGTCGATCCAGATGAATATTCAGGAACTTGGCACCGCAACGCAGTACCGCCTGCCGGTAAAGGTCTTCATCCTCAACAATGAATGGATGGGTATGGTCCGCCAATGGCAGGAGCTGACATATGAGAGCCGCTATTCGGAAAGCTATTCGGACAGCCTGCCCAACTTTGTCGCGCTAGCTGAGGCCTATGGCTGGAAGGGCATACGTTGCGACAAGCCGGAAGAACTCGATTCAGCCATTGCTGAAATGCTGGCTTATGACGGACCGGTCATGTTCGATTGTCGCGTGTCCAAAAAGGCAAATTGCTTTCCGATGATCCCTTCGGGTGCGGCCCATACCGAAATGATCCTTCACTCCGATGATGTTTCAGGCACGATGGACGATGAAGCGAAGGCGTTAGTCTAATGCACATTAAACAAGAAGCAGCTGAGCGCCATGTGCTTACCTTGACCGTGGACAACGAAGCCGGAACTCTGGCCCGAATCGCAGGCATGTTCACCTCGCGCGGATATAATATCGACAGCCTTACGGTTGCCGATATCAGCGAAGACCATGCCACGAGCCGGATCACCATCGTCACCCAAGGTCCGCCGCCGGTAATCGATCAAATCATCGCGCAATGCGAACGGCTGGTGCCAGTACACAAGGTTACCGATCTGACCGAAGCGGGACCCCATGTCGAGCGCGAGCTGGCACTGGTCAAGGTGCGCGGTACCGGCGACCAGCGCGTTGAAGCGATGCGTCTTGCTGATATATACCGTGCCAGAGTAATCGACGCGACGGTAAACAGCTTCATTTTTGAGATCACCGGCGGGCCCGAAAAGATCGATACATTTGTGTCGTTGATGCGCGAGGTCGGGTTGGTCGAGGTTGGCCGCACCGGTATTGTCGGGCTGATGCGCGGCAGCGATGCAAGTTAGAAAAGAGGGAAATTTCGTATCATGAAAGTTTATTACGACGCCGATTGCGACCTGGGACTGATCAAGGACAAGAAGGTCGCGATTGTCGGCTATGGCAGCCAGGGCCATGCACATGCCCAAAATCTGCGCGACAGCGGCGTTGCCGACGTTGCGATCGCCCTTCGTCCTGGGTCTGCTACTGCCAAAAAGGCGGAAGGCGCGGGCTTTACCGTTATGGCTAATGCTGATGCCGCAAAATGGGCGGACATTGTTATGGTGCTCGCACCCGATGAGCATCAAGCGGCGATCTATGCAGACGACTTGCACGCCAATATGAAGCAAGGTGCATCGCTTGCTTTTGCCCATGGGCTTAACATCCATTTCGGCCTGATCGAACCGCGTGAAGATCTCGACGTAATCATGATCGCGCCCAAAGGCCCCGGTCATACTGTTCGCAGCGAATATAGCCGCGGTGGCGGTGTGCCCTGCCTGGTTGCGGTTGCCCAAAATGCCAGCGGGAACGCGCACGACGTGGCGCTTGCCTATGCGTCTGCAGTCGGCGGCGGGCGTAGCGGGATTATCGAAACCAATTTCCGCGAAGAATGCGAGACCGATTTGTTCGGTGAGCAGGCGGTTCTTTGCGGCGGCATTACCCATCTGATCCAGGCTGGTTTCGAGACGCTGACCGAGGCGGGTTATGCGCCCGAAATGGCCTATTTCGAATGCCTCCACGAAACCAAGCTGATCGTCGATCTGCTGTATGAAGGCGGCATTGCCAACATGCGCTATTCGATCAGCAACACCGCCGAATATGGAGACATCAGCACTGGTCCACGGATCATTACACCAGAAACCAAGGCGGAAATGAAGCGCGTACTTACCGACATCCAGTCGGGACGTTTCGTCAAGAATTTCGTGCTCGACAACCGCGC
>JBKJLZ010000143.1:0-2638 GCA_046596705.1 Sphingorhabdus sp.
TCGATGTCGAGAAAGTGAATCTTGCCAATAGTCTGCTTGATGAAGCGCGAGCTGTTTCTGACATAGAGGTGCACATCTCGATAAACCTCGGTGGAATGATCGTTTTCGCAGCGGATGATCACGGCCTTAAATGGCTGTCCGACCGGCTGCCGAAAGACGACCGCTTCCCGATGCGCCTGATACACCACGCCGCTTTTCACAGCCCGCTGCTCAACCACATTGTTCCCATGGCGCAGGCGTCCAATTCGATTGCAGACTTTGGCGCTGGCGAATGTGCTGCGGTCGATGGCCGGGGGCAAATCTGGTCGGCAAAGGCGTTCGACCCTGCCGCAATCTATAACTATACATTGGGCATGCAGCTTAATCGCACCTATGATTTCACTCGAGCTGTTCAGGTAGCAGCAGCCGAATTTGCTCCTGATAAAATTATCGTACTCGGACCCGGCACCACCCTTGGTGCGCCGACCGCGCAAGCTTTGATCGCAAGCGGCTGGCGCGGATTGTCCGGAAAGGCTGATTTTCAATCGCGGCAGGCCGAAAACCCGCTCATCTTATCGATGGGTATCGCCGAACAAAGGGTTTTGGTCACTGGCTGACGCTTTGCATACGAATAAGCCCGATTAGATGCTGGACGCTGCGACAAGCGGGGATAAAGGAAAGGCAGAGCCATAAGGGGCAAAAATAATGGATCAGCATAGTTCGACCTTGTTATTGTTCGGGGCGACCGGCGATTTGTCGCGGCGGATGTTGCTGCCTTCTCTTTATGCACTGCATGCCGACAATTTAATCGACGCTGATTTGCGGATTTTCGGGACCGCCCGTAGTGCGCATACCGACGAAGAGTTCCGCGAATTCGCGCGATCTGCACTGTGTGAATTTTTGCCTGATGACCGCAAAGCCGAAGGCATGATGGACGCCTTTTTGCAGCGGCTGCATTATCAACCGCTCGATGCGTCGAAACAAGACGGATTTGCCGATCTCGCAACGAAGATCGGTGACATAAGCGGGGGATTATCGATCTTTCTGTCGACTGCGCCTTCCTTATTTGAGCCGACTATCAAAGGCCTTCGTTCGGCAGGTCTGGCGGGCGATAACGTCCGCATCGGTCTGGAAAAGCCGTTGGGTAACGATCTGGCGAGCAGCTGCGCGATTAACGATGCTGTCAACGATGTCTTTCCCGAAAAACGCACCTTCCGCATCGACCATTATCTCGGCAAGGAAACCGTCCAAAACCTAATGGCGCTGCGCTTCGCAAATATGCTGTTTGAACCACTATGGAATGCGAACGCTATTGAGCATGTTCAGATAACGATCAGTGAAACAGTTGGTCTTGAGGGCCGCGCAGGATTTTACGACGATACCGGCGCGATGCGCGACATGTTACAGAACCATATGCTGCAATTGCTGGCGCTGACCGCAATGGAGCCTCCCGCCAATCTCGACGCAACGGCAATCCGCGACGAAAAGGTAAAAGTTCTGCGTGCCCTTCGTCCAGTGATCGAGGGGGATGTCGTTACCGGCCAGTACAGCGAAGGCGCGGTGAAAGGTGCGGCGGTGACTGGATATGACAGCGACCTCGGCAAACCGTCCAGCACGGAAACGTTTGTCGCGATAAAGGCTTATGTCGATAACTGGCGCTGGCAAGGGGTACCGTTCTTCCTTCGCACCGGTAAGCGGCTTCCTGAAAGGCGCAGCGAGATTGTTATCCAGTTCAAGCCAGTCCCACATAATGTATTCCGCGACCGTGGGGGGCGGCTCGACGCCAATACGCTCATCATCCGTTTGCAGCCGGAGGAATATGTGCGGCTGCTGGTGATGGCAAAGGAGCCAGGGCTTGACCGCGGCGGTGTGACATTGCGCGAAGTGCCACTGGACCTGTCGCTGACCACCGCGTTCGCAGGCACACGCAAGCGAATTGCGTATGAGCGGCTGTTGCTCGATCTTATCGAAGGTGATCAAACGCTATTCGTCCGCCGGGACGAGGTCGAGGCGCAGTGGAAATGGATCGATGCCATCCGCGCGCTTTGGGCATCTACCGGGCTGAAGCCGAAAAATTACGGCGCGGGCACTTGGGGACCAAACGCTGCAATTGCACTGGCGGAACGCGATGGGGTGAGTTGGCATGAGTAAAATGCACGCCACGGTGGAAGCAGTGACTGCGCGGATAGTCGAGCGGTCAAAGCCCGGTCGGTCCGCGTATATCGACTTGATTGCCCGCCAACGCGACGCAGGCGTCAATCGGCCCACGTTAAGTTGTGGCAATCTGGCGCATGGTTTTGCCGCAAGCGGCGATGACAAGGCTGTCATTCGCGGCGGCAAGACGATGAATATCGGGATTGTCAGCGCGTATAATGACATGCTGTCCGCTCATCAGCCTTATGGCCGCTATCCTGAGCAGATGAAGATTTTTGCGCGTGAAGTGGGGGCAACCGCGCAAGTTGCCGGTGCTGTCCCTGCGATGTGCGACGGTGTGACGCAGGGGCAGGATTCGATGGAACTGTCGTTGTTCAGCCGCGATGTTATCGCAATGGCAACGGCGGTTGGGCTTAGTCATGGCATGTTCGAAAGCGTTGCGATGCTTGGCATATGCGACAAAATTGTGCCCGGTTTGCTAATCGGCGCGCTTCGGTTTGGCCAT
>JBKJLZ010000150.1:0-11825 GCA_046596705.1 Sphingorhabdus sp.
AACAACTCTTCCTCGCCTTTTGATCGCAGTTTTACAGGTAACGTTAGAATGAAGAGGTTTTTTGCTGCTGCGCCTAATTCAGTGCGAAAACGGCCATCGAGCTCTTCACCGGCTTCACACCCGATGATCACCGCTGATAGCAATCTGGAAAATATCCGCTCTGCAAGATCATTGTCTATTGCAAACGCTCGCACCGGATGAGCTTGCACGATATTCAACGTCACATTTAAAAGTTCGCTTAGCCCATGCAGCCGGTCGGCAAGGCGTACTGCCAGCCAATCGCAATCAGTAATTCCAGGTGACGGCGAAAATTGCCCGGCGTCGATTTTTGCAGCTATGGCAAGGTCGTCGAATCCAGCTAGCAGCCTCTCGGCTTCGTTTAATATGTTGCGCGCCAGTGTTCTGTAGTCCTCGGTGACTGGGCCAAATAACTGTTGCTCGATAATTTCCGAAAACCCGATAATTGCACCCAACGGGGTCCTCAGTTCATGGACAAGTTGTTGGAGATGGTCGCCGTTGGTCGAGCTTTCGGTAGGTATCAATGCACTTTCGGCAATGGTCGGGCGACGCATTACTCCGCGATAACCGCTGAACCGTCCGCTAACGGAATCGAAAAACGGTGATGCGTTGATACGCCAGTCACCCTCTATGATGTCCGCGCCGCACAGCCTCATACGGGCATTTTCGAGTGGCATTCGTTGGCGAAACGCAGCCGCACCATACGCATCCGGCCCAGGTCCGCTATCGAAGGCAGGTTCCGCTATATCTACCCCGACAATGGCGCCGCGTGGAGCGCCCTCCACCCAAGACACCGTACCATTATCGTCGGTCTCAAACCTGATTTCTGATACCGGGTGCTGTACCCCCGAAAATTCGACACCCTCCAATGGCAGGAATGGTGCGTCACCCGATTCCCGGTAACGCCGCAATCGCTCGATACGTTCAACTATATCCCGGATTTGCGTATTCTGCACTGGCACTGGCGCCGCCTCAACCGGTGATATGTCGGGCAATTTACTAGGCAGTATAAAATCGGCCGATGACCATGCGACCAGCGCCCGTCTGGTTTTCGCTCCAATATCTTTCCTATTGCGCAAAAATCCACGAGCGCGTGTTGGCAAATACGGAACGATGTCGGCCCACTGACTATCGCTCAACGACGCGCCGGCAATTGCAGCCGCAGCTACTGGCGGGACGTCCCCTGCAAGCAATTGGACGAGCGGAGCAGACCGAATTCGTCCAGCCAGTGCCGTAACGCACGAAACGCGACGATCGATCGGAATTTGCGGCATTAATTGCTTTGCCTGGACAAGGCCGACTGCAATGTTACCTAATTCGGACTCGTTCGGGGTCTGCGCCAGCAAATCTACCAGCTGCTGCCATTTCGCAACGATACTAAAGTCAGTCTCGTCTACTTGGCGTAGCGCCGTTTCAAGACGATCGTCGAAGCGCAATTTGACACGTTTCCAGTAAATTATTCCGAGCTGCAGAGCCGATAACCTGAAGACCGATGCAGCGGAAGCGTCAAAATTGGCACGTAACACTATGGGACAATTGCAATCGAATATAATATTATTATAATTGAACGACCAAATCGAAATGGAAATGTCAATCAGATGGCCAATATGAACCTCGATGCGATAGATTTGAAGCTTTTAGCGGAATTGCAAGCCGATGGTCGGGTGACTAATGTCGAGCTTGCGACAAAAGTCGGGCTGACGGCGCCGCCATGCCTCCGCCGCATGCGCGCGCTTGAGCAATCTGGAACAATTAAATCATATCATGCAAATGTGAACGGCGCGGCTTTAGGCTATACCATCACAGTGTTCGCGATGGTCAGCCTTAAAAGTCAAGCAGAGGCAGACTTACGCGCTTTCGAAGATCATGTTAGAGCGTTGCCTGACGTCCGTGAATGTCACATGCTGAACGGCGAAATAGATTTTATTTTGAAGATTGTAGCGCGTGATCTTCAGTCTTTTCAGGAATTTCTTACGTCGCAACTGACTTCGGCTCCAAACGTCAGTAGCGTAAAGACATCGCTTACCATCAGGACCGCTAAAGACGAACCTGGAGTGCCAATACCAGCAAGCGTTGCCGCCCAGTAAAACTGCTCCAGATCCATCTCGGCTCGATAAATTAGCTCGTTACTGGGGTAACTGCCGGAGTGGCAGGTGCAGCCGACGCTGGGTTGGCCTTCTGGTCGACATACATCACCCAATATTCAGCAATTGCTTTCCGGTTTGCTCCTGCAACCAACGCAAAATCCGCTTTTGCTCCTGCATAGTCGCCAAGCATGGCTTTTGACATTGCCAACCTGAACCGAGTCCGGTCAGTCTGATTTTTCCCATCCTTGTCAAGCACAGCGCCTTTCTGCAGTGCTGCCTCGTATAGGTCCTTCGCCGTCTTGTAATTCTTGTGAGAATAGAACGAATCGCCCGTCAGCGATGTCAAAATTCCCTTTGCATTGGCGGCGGTCGCAGGAGTCAAAGCACTTGGAAGCGTACGCGTATCTTCTGCCAGCCGCCCTTTTGCTTCGTTATAGCGTTCGCCAAAGGTCACATTGCTGCGCGAAATGATCCCTTTAGCAAAACCCTCATCAAGCACCGCGACAGCTTCTGCGGGGTAACGCACCCCGATATAGCTGAGGCTATCTAGATATTGGGCATATTCCTGCTGGAAACGCAAAGCGTCGGTGGCGCGCATCAAACGCATAAGGTCGAGCGTTTCTTCGGGGTCGAGCGTGAGAGAGCGATCGAAAAATACAAGTGCATCGTGCCAGTAATCAGCCGACCTTTCGGATTGCGCCAACTGCTTGTACCAGCCCGCCGCACCCTTATAATCCTTCGCCTTCGCCGCGATATTGGCAGCGCGGATAAGGTATGTTTTATCCACCTTGCCCGCCGCCCTGCCAGCATCAATCGCCTTGGTCAGCCAGGTCATCGCCTCGGCATTTTTGTTCAGTTGCGACTGGGCAGTTGAAATTAGATATTCGACGTTATTGCCCCGATGACCAGCGTTGTAAGCATCGATCATGTACTTCTCGGCTCCGGCAAAATCCTTCGCATCAAAAGCTATTGCGCCTTTTTGAAACAGATACTGAGTTTTCAAATTTGCTGGTGTGGTTGCCGAGGCGAGCAATAAATCGATGCCTTCTTGCTGAAATTTCATATCTTTAAGCTGACCCCCGACATTGATCGCAAATACCCCTGCCTCATAACGATCGTCGTCATTTTTTATTGAAGCCAAAACGCTTGGAAAAGCTGCTTTGGCGCCAGCAGCATCCTTCTTGTTAAAAAGATCCAGCACAGGCGCAAATGCCTTGCGGAACTCGGGCGAATAATTGCGCTTCGGCGCTTCAGCCGCTTTTGCGTTCTTATCTTTTTTCGACTTGTCCTGAGCGGCGGCGGGGGTGACTGAACTGGCAGCCAGCGCACATGCCGAAAGCGCAATTGCAAATTTGGAAGCAAACTTCATTTTTCTCTCCGAAGACATATTTGATGCAGTGGCGTGTATTGAAGAATTTATAGGTAGAATGCCTGCATAGCGCAATTGCCATAGCGTTTCTGCATGAATTGCTGTTGAACGGGCATGAACGCAATCCCGAAAGATTCGATGCCCCCCTCTGCAATTATCATTGGCGCAAATGGCGGCATCGGCGGCGCACTCGCGGATTGCCTAGAGGCGAGCAGAACGCAAGATGTTTACCGCTTGGGACGGTCAGAGCCGATCAGCATCGATTTAACGGACGAGGCCACCATTAAATCCGCTGCTCTGCAACTGAAAGAACTGGGGTGTGAGCCAGAGTTGATTATTGTTGCGACGGGTCTTTTGCACCGCGACGGCAAAGGTCCCGAAAAAACTTTGCGTGAACTTGATCCAGAATGGATGTTGGAAAATTACAGGATTAACGCCGTCGGCCCGGCAATGGTCGCCAAACATTTCCTACCGTTGATGCCACGCAACCAAAGGACAGTTTTTGCGGTTTTATCTGCACGAGTAGGAAGCATTTCGGACAACAAGCTCGGCGGATGGCACAGCTATCGATCATCCAAGGCAGCCCTCAATATGCTAATCCGCAATCTGTCTATTGAGTGGCAGCGCAAAAATCCGGCGTCGATCATTGTTGGCCTCCATCCCGGCACCGTCGAAACAGCCCTCAGCGGTCCATTCAGGGGCAATCCGGCAATTGAGCGCTTCGATCCACCCAAGGCAGCGGGGCAGCTTCTGAGCGTCCTCAGAACTCTCAATTCGGAGCAATCCGGGCAGCTTTTTGCATTTGATGGCCAATTGATCGCACCATAGTCGGCCTCCTGCCGTGAATCTGTGGATAACATGTCGAAAAGCGGCAATATTAGGGGCCTGCGGGTGGTCAATTTGGAACGCTTGGTCTAGGGTTTTTACAATTTAAAAGCATAAGGATTTTTGCGGCGTGAGCGACGATATAGCCATCATTGACCCATCAGATATTTCGCCGGTCGACATCGTCGATGAAATGAAGGCAAGCTATCTTGATTACGCGATGTCGGTAATCGTAGCACGGGCACTTCCCGATGTGCGCGATGGCTTGAAGCCCGTCCATCGCCGCATATTGTTCGCCAGCCAGGAAGGTGGCTTTGTCGCCGGCCGCCCCTACCGCAAATCGGCGAAAATCGTGGGTGACGTCATGGGAAACTATCACCCGCATGGTGATAGCGCTATTTACGATGCATTGGCGCGGATGACACAAGATTGGTCGATGCGGGTGCCGCTGATCGACGGTCAGGGCAATTTCGGATCGATGGATCCAGATCCGCCAGCGTCGATGCGGTATACCGAAGCGCGGCTGAAAAAGGTCGCCAATGCACTGCTGGACGATCTGGACAAGAACACCGTCAATTTTCAGCCCAATTATGACGGCAGCCGCGAAGAGCCGCAGGTCCTCCCTGCCCGCTTTCCCAACATTTTGGTCAATGGAGCGGGCGGTATCGCGGTTGGTATGGCTACCAACATTCCACCGCACAATCTGGGCGAAGTCATAGCCGCCTGCCTGGCGTATATCGACAATCCGCTGATCACGATCGACGAGCTTATCGAGATCGTCCCTGCCCCAGATTTCCCAACTGGCCCGCTTATCCTCGGCACCGGCGGCGCAAAGGCGGCGTACCGCGACGGTAAGGGCTCGATAATGCAACGCGCGCGGCATGAAATCGAGGAAGGTAAAGGCGACCGCCGCTCAATCGTGTTGACGTCAATACCGTTTCAAGTCGGCAAATCAGGGCTGGTCGAGAAAATCGCCGATGCTGCCAAGGACAAACGGATCGAAGGCGTTTCCGACATTCGGGACGAATCCAGCCGCAAGGGCGTGCGAGTGGTGATCGACCTGAAGCGCGATGCCACCCCCGAAGTTGTTCTAAACCAGTTATGGCGTCACACCCCTGCCCAATCGAGCTTTCCCGCCAATATGCTTGCCATTCGTGGCGGACGTCCGGAGGTTTTAAACCTAAAGGACATCATCGCCGCGTTCGTCGACTTCCGCGAAGAAGTAATTACCCGGCGGACGAAGTTCGAGCTTAACAAAGCCCGCGAGCGAGCGCATTTGTTGCTGGGGCTTGTGGTTGCGGTTACCAACCTGGATGAAGTCGTCCGGATCATCCGTGGTTCGGGCAGCCCTGCTGAAGCGCGCGCGGCTTTGCTCGACCGAAAATGGCCGATCGGCGAAATCGCCCCGTATATCAAGCTGGTTGAGGCAATCGAGGCCGAGATCGAAGGCGATAGTTATCAGCTGTCCGAACCACAGGTACGCGCTATTCTCGAGCTTCGCCTGCACCGCCTCACAGCGCTAGGTCGCGATGAAATTGGCAAGGAATTAAAAGGACTTGCGGTCAATATCGAAGGTTATTTGGCAATATTAGGAGATCGTACCAAGCTCTATGCCGTTCTTCGCGAAGAGTTGGTTGCCATCGACGCTGAATTCTCGACGCCACGCCTTTGTGAAATCACCTCCAGTTGGGACGGACTTGACGACGAAGACCTGATGGAGCGCGAGGAAATGGTCGTGACCGTCACCCATGGTGGCTATATAAAGCGCACTTCGCTCGCCACGTTCCGCGCTCAAAACCGTGGTGGCAAGGGCCGGGCTGGTATGGCCACCAAGGAGGAGGATGCCGTCACCGAGCTGTTCGTGACGTCAACGCACACGCCGGTGTTGTTCTTTTCCAACATTGGCAAGGTTTACCGCCTGAAAGTCTGGAAGCTGCCGGAGGGTGGTCCGCAAACCCGCGGTCGGCCGATGGTCAATCTGCTGCCGCTTGGCGAAGATGAAGTCATTTCAAACGTGCTGACGCTGCCTGAGGACGAGGCCGAATGGGGCGGACTCAGCGTCGTTTTTGCAACATGCAAGGGCTATGCCCGCCGCAACAGCATGGACGCGTTCGCCAACGTGCCATCGAATGGCAAGATTGCGATGAAATTCGAAGGCGAGGATGCCGACGACCGGTTGATCGGGGTTGCCTTGCTGACCGAAGACGATGATGTCCTGCTCGCCAGCAAGTGCGGCAAGGCCATCCGCTTCGCCGCTGACGATATTCGCGAATTCCAGAGCCGCAATTCGACGGGTGTGCGCGCAATGAAGCTGGCGAAAGGGGATGAAGTCATCTCGCTGTCGATCCTGCACCGTGTCGGCACCACACCCGAAGAACGCGAGGATTATCTTCGCTTTGCGCCGTGGAAGCCCGAGCGCGAGGGTGAGCCAACATTGCCTGCGGACCGCATTGCAGAAATGGCCGCTGCCGAACAATTCATCCTAACCATCTGCGCCAACGGCTATGGCAAATTGTCATCGGCATATGGCTATAGGCGGACAGGTCGCGGTGGTCAGGGCATTACCAACATCGACAACATCGAACGCAACGGCCCGGTAGTCGCCAGCTTCCCCGCAACCAAAGGCGACCAATTAATGCTGGTCACCGATCAAGCCAAGTTAATCCGCATGCCGCTGGATAGCCTGCGCGTGCTTGGGCGGGGGACCGCTGGCGTTCGGCTGTTCAATGTTGGTGAAGACGAGCATGTCGTTGGCGCTGCTAAGATCGATGAGAGTGATGAAGCCGAGGCTGAACTAGACCAAGATGGCCCTACGGCTGAGAGCCCGACAGACTAAAACACGAGCTCTAGTTATATTTCCCAAAAAGGTATTGATGTGATGCACGCTTTCTTTAGGCGCCTCTTTTCGGCAATTGTCGAATTGCGCTTTCTTCCCACGCCACTGATCGCATTCACGCTCATTGGTTGCGACAATATGATTCATGCGCAACCGGCGACAGCCTCTCCCGCACAATCCCCGTTGCAACAGCGTGGCGGAGGTCAGCCGTACGAGCTTCAAGGCAGCCGCGTTTACGACGTTTCCGATCCCGTATCCGGACGCAACTATCAGATATTTGTCGATTTGCCGCCATCTTATGACAAACAGCCCGCGCGCACATATCCGGTAATCTACGTTACCGATGCAGATTATGCTTTCCCCGTAATCCGCAACATCGCACGCAGGCTGAACGTCAACAAACCAAGGGTCGAAGAATTCATTCTGATTGGGTTGTCTTATGCAAAAGGCGAAACGGGAATGGAAAGCCGCCGCCGCGACTACACGCCGACCGCTGCTGGACCTGAAGATACGATACCGGAACAAGTCCATGGAATGGCCGCTGCGTATCAAGAATATATACAAAAGCAGGTCATGCCATATGTCGAAGACCACTTTCGTACGAAAAGCGGACAAAACTATTATTTCGGGCATTCCTATGGCGGGCTATTAGGTGCCCAGATATTATTCACACAACCTAGCATGTTCGCTGGTTACGTACTTGGAAGTCCCTCATTTTGGTATGATCAGCGGCATATTTTTGGAGTTGAGGAAACGTATGCCCGTTCGCACCGCAACCTGTCAGCCAAAGTCTATCTTTATATCGGCGAGTACGAAGCAACGCGAAAGGGCGACAAACGCTATTATCAGGATTTTTTTGATATGGTGCTGGACAATCAACGTTTTGCGCAAACGCTTGAAAAGCGGTCCTATGCTGATCTTAAACTAAAATCCGACGTGCTGAACGATGAAGACCATGTAACAGTCGCGCCACGCGGGTTTACAAAGGGTTTGCTGTATTTGATACCGGCAGCGGAACGATAATAGTCCAGACACAAACCTCATCCAGCAGATCGAAGCGAGACGCGTTACCGTGGTATCAGCGGATGCGATCAGTTAGAGTGGAAATTGGCCTTGACGTCACAAAATGGAACGCGAAACTAAAACCATCATAATGTAGCGCGCTTGCAATGTAGGATTTGTCCTGTCAGCACCGCGACTGAGAATCGTTAACCGCCCGATGGTTGTATGGGCATGCCATCAGCCAGGATGTAGTTTTGCTAACGCAACAAAGGATGCAGTCTAAGGTTCGACGTGCGTAGCTTTTGTATCTTTAGCGCGCATAACCTGTCGTTTCAGGTGAGACCTTAGCGTGACCTTTCAGCGATCAATCCCCAAAAAAAACTAGGCTTTTTCGTCATTGGTAAATCGTCAACGATTTGCCGTTAAGCTTCCCAGAATCACCGGGGACCAGTGTAGTGATCGAGATCGAAGTCCAGAACGAAACTTACCAAAGCCAGGAAAAGCTGCGCTTTGCTGTCGTACCGCGCATCGGTGAAGGCATTCGCCTGCTTGAACCTGGTGGCTATTGGGCTTCGTTCGATGTGATCGATGTTTGGTATCAAAAGGCGGAATTCGGCGATGTCTGGATCCCCTTTTTGCATGTTCGCAAGACCGAAATCGATGAGCTTGGTCAGTCCGCCCTAATTCACGAGGAGGCCGTGTCATACGCGACTTGATCAAACGTATGGGTGTGTCTTTAGACCCCCGAGCAATCGGCCGCGCGGCCATTCCTGTGGCGGATGAATTGGCGCCGCCCGCTGTGCCAACCCATCCGCTCGCGCGTGCACCGCGACCACGTACCTGCCTAATCGTCGACGACTCGCGTGTCGTCCGCAAGGTGTCGCGCCCGATGATCGAAAGTTTCGGTTACCAGGTAACAGAGGCAGAAAATGGGGAAGAAGCGCTCGCCCGCTGCAAGGCAGATATGCCCGGTCTGGTGATGGTTGACTGGGATATGCCGGTGATGACCGGTATCCAGTTCGTTACTCAGCTTCGCGCGTTGGACGCGGCCCATCGCCCTAAAGTGGTGTTCTGCACCAGCAGAAGCGACACACAGGATATTTTCAAGGGCATAGAGGCAGGCGCCGACGAATATGTCACCAAACCGTTCAACCAAGCTTCGTTAAGGGCGAAGCTGGAACGGATCGGCGCAATTTAATCTGCTGGCTAATCCGCTTCCTCGCCTTGTGGATAATGTCCGCGTTTGACCAGTGTTTGCGCTATTCCGGTAGCAATCAGAAACACGCCGAAATAATAAAGATACCAAATGGCTATGCTCGTAATTTCGGAGTCCGCCAGCGGCCCTAATCGGGCAAAGATCAGCAGGTCGGATATCACAAACAGTACAGCGCCGAAGCCAACGCGGTAGCGGGGAAAGTTGCTGTTCCACGCCATCGCTGCCATCGCCGATAGAATGACGCTGTAAGCTGCTACTTGCATGCCCGTTTCCAAATCTCCAGGTAGGAAAAAAGCGATAAACGGCGTCAGAATGAAAAGCGTGACAGCGAACAGCTTCTGGCTAAACGTCGCGCCAACCCTGCGATGCCGCGCATATATCCAGATCGCGAAGATGTGACCCACAGCAAAAGCCAACGCCCCATAAATCATGCTCAGCTCGATCAAGCCATCGCCAATCGCGTAGAAAGCCAGCATTAATGCTAACATCACAAATTCGCCAACATGGTGTCGCCGCAACGCGAAAGGCACCAACAGACCAACGGCGGCAACTTTCCAGATAATGGCAATCAGATTGCCTTCGAATGGCAACAACAGCCAAGTCGCCGGAAAACTGATCCCGGTCACAAGGCTGGCGAGCAGCCACGGACGTTTATGCGCTAAATCTTGCCCCATTCGCGCTGACATCCAACACCCTGCCGATTAAAACAAGCGGATTTTGGCTTTTCCCTGTCCCTCGCCTATCGTTTTTGTTAGCGGGCTACCGCATGGCAAATGACTATCAAGTTCATGTGATCGGCGGCGGGCTCGCTGGCTGCGAAGCGGCTTGGCAACTGGCGCAACGTGGCGTTAAGGTAAGACTGTCGGAAATGCGTGGCGGCGGTGATATGACGCCAGCGCACCAAGGTGATGGCTTGGCCGAACTAGTCTGTTCGAATAGCTTTCGGTCGGATGACGCCGAAAACAATGCGGTTGGTCTGCTGCATCAGGAAATGCGCGAGCTTGGTTCGTTGATAATGCAGGCCGCAGAGATAGCCAAGGTTCCTGCGGGCTCCGCACTCGCAGTCGACCGGGATGTGTTCTCAGAGACTATCTTCAAGCAGTTGCAAGGTAACGACAAAATAGAAATTGTTCGCGAGAGAATTGATGCCGTTCCAGACGACGGCTTGACAATTGTCGCCACCGGCCCGTTGACGGCAATGGCGCTTGCTGAGAGCATAATGACCAAGACCGGGCAGGACCGCCTCGCCTTTTTCGACGCAATTGCTCCCATCGTCTATCATGACAGCATCGATATGGAAATTGCATGGTATGCCTCGCGCTGGGATAAAGGGGACGGCAAGGATTACATCAACTGCCCGATGGACGAGGTACAATATCGTTCGTTTCATCAGGGTCTGATTGATAGTGATAAGACCGAATTTAAGGAATGGGAGCGGGACACGCCTTATTTCGAGGGCTGTATGCCGATTGAAGTCATGGCGTCACGCGGACTGGACACCTTGCGTTTTGGACCGATGAAGCCCGTTGGTCTTGATAATCCGCGCACTGGACGGTGGGCGCATGCGGTGGTGCAACTGCGGCAGGATAACAAGCAGGGTTCGCTTTGGAATATGGTCGGCTTTCAAACCAAGATGAAGCATGCGGCGCAAGTTGAACTGCTTCGGACGATACCTGGGCTTCAAAAGGCAGAATTCGCCAGGCTTGGGGGGCTGCATCGCAATACTTTCATCCGCTCGCCAGTGTTGCTTGACCGTCAGCTTAGATTGAAATCGGCGCCGCACATCCGTTTCGCAGGTCAGATCACCGGATGCGAAGGCTATGTCGAGAGCAGCGCGGTTGGGCTGATGGCCGGGATTATGGCCGCAGCAGATCTGGCGGGTCGCGATATCCCACAACCTCCGCCGACAACAGCGCTGGGCGCCCTGCTTGGCCATATCACTGGTGATGCCAATGCGGAGAATTATCAGCCGATGAATGTCAATTTCGGTCTGTTTGCGCCGTTTGAGGAAAAAATTCACAAAAAATCGCGAAAGGCGGCAATGACGTCACGCGCGCGTTCGGATCTAGCCGAATGGATGTCAGCTAACCAGGTTGCGGCCTAGCAACGACATTCAGGCCGCGCCGCTTTCTTGGGCCGGGTGGAAGCAAATTCCTTACGTGTAAGCAACTTGTCACGGTTGACGTCAGCACCAGCAAACCGTTCCGCAGTCGCTGCTGCCCATTCCTCAAAAGACAACAAGTTATTTCCATCCTTGTCCAACGATTTGAACGCTTTGGTTCGACTTCCCATCATTTCCAGTCGTGAGATAATCTCGTCTCGGTTACGGTCATAGCGGTTGAATCGTTGTTCCTCTCGGCTCGTTTTAGGCGCTTCGGGAGGGATCGGCGGTGCATCGCCGAAGGCCGGAGCATTGGTAGCTGCTTCAGGCAGCCCCTCTGCCAAAGCCGGTGGCGGCGGCATCGCCGGAAT
>JBKJLZ010000328.1:0-4857 GCA_046596705.1 Sphingorhabdus sp.
AGGCGGCGGGTCTTGCCCGTAGCATCCATCAGAACAAGGTCAGATGGCCCCGCAATGCTATCGATGGCATAGACTATGCCGCCATTCGATAAAGGAACCGCAGCGGTGATATTGCCACGATCGGTAAGCCGTGTGACCTTGCCGTCGAAGCTGACGCGGAACAGTGGATGTTCAAGCGTATCGCCCGCTACCACTAACAAGCTCTTGCTGTCGGATGCCCAGGCAATCGAACCAACCGAGCGGTCCCATTTTTCGGTTAACGCGGTGACTTTGCCCGTCTTCAAATCGCGCAGCATCAGCACTTGCCGGTCCGCCTCATAGCTTGCGCGTGCCATTGCTGCCCAGGCGAGGTATTTGCCATCGGGCGAAGGCGTCGGCATCGTGTCAGTGGCTTGATTGGCCGGGGTCAAATTGATCGGATCGCCAAGAACGTGCTCGGAATTATAGATATCGAGATTGGTCGATTTCGCTTCATTCGCGTCGGCTCTGCGCAGCGTAAAGTAAACCGACTTGCTATCGGCGCTCCAATTGACTTCTTCAGCGCCGCCAAAGGGCTTTGATGGTGAATCACCGACCAAAGTTTCTGCTCCGTCGCCGTCCATGTTCGTACCAAGGTTCAGGCCACCGTCGGCATCCAGTTCGGCCGTGTATATTCGGCTGTAAACGCCCGGCGTTTCCCACGCGTCCCAATGGCGGACCATCAGTTGGTTATATTCGCGTCCGGTTCCCGGGCCGGGTTTGGAGGTGTCGCCATCCTTTTCGCAGCCGAACCCCTCACATTCGCGACCAATATCGCCCCAAATCGCAAATTTCTTGCCGTCCGGGGAGACTTTGAAGCCGCTGACGTCGGCCTTGAAATCGCTAACCTGCGCAGCTTTGCGCGCTTTGATGTCGTAGCGCCAGATTTGATCCGAGCCGCTTTCGTTACTGAGATAATAGATCGACTTCCCGTCGGGTGCGAAAACCGGGTCATGCTCATTCTTATCGGCTTTGGATGCGAACTTTGTCGGCTGCGCAGCCGGGTCTCCAAGCGACATTATATATAAATCGGTCTTGCCTTTATTTGCCTCCAAGTCAGTTTCGCGCAGCTGGTAAACGACGCCCTTGCCATCCGGCGACACGGCAGGCGCAGAAAGGCGTTTCAGCGTCGCAAGATCGGTCTCGGTCATCGGACGGGCGAAAGCGGGGGCGGATAGGGAGGATGTACCGATCAGGGCGGCGAGCAGGAGGGCTTTTTTCATGGGCATACGCTAGTCAGCGTTATAAGGTCGCGCAAGAAAATTGCTGACCACTTGCAACTCTCCTTCAGGGAGAGAGTGTCGCGCACGAAGAGTTGCGTTTAATGCAACTAAATTCTCTACTAATCTAATTGAGTTTTTGCCTCCTGCGCCTATCTGGACGCCATAACGAAAACATAAAGGATGCCTTCAACAGGACGACCCGGCCTTAACGGCTGTGCGGCAAATTGAAGGAATGAAACATGCAGAAACTTGCCAGCTTTATCGGCGCACTCGCGCTCAGCAGCCTGCTTTTCTCGGTAACGATTGTTTGACCTGAGAAAACTGCTTTAAAGACGAAATAACGGACGGGCGGGTTTTTCCCGCCCTTTTGTTTGCGCAACCGCTAGGGAACTTCATCCCTTTTTGGTGATGCGGGTAATCTCGCGGTCAACCATCGCCTCGACAATCGGCGGCAAATTGGTGTCCAGCCATTTCTTCAGCATCGGGCGGAGCAAATCGCGAGTCATGTCCTCCAAAGAGGTTTCGCCGGAACGTACGATCTGTGGTGCGACACCGGGTTCGGACAAGGTCTGCAATGCCGAAAAACTATGACGAAGGCTTTGTGCCTTGTTGTCGTCAAGCAGCACCTCATTGCTCATATCCGCCTCAATCTCGGTCAGCTCCAGAATTTCGTCGAGCTCGGATTCATCGGGATCGTTCTGCGCCACGGCACGCCCGGACTTTTTGATTGCCGGACGAATGCGATCATCATCAGCGATGATCCGCTTAATCGACGACAGTATCTCATCCATCGATGGTTCGTTGCGTCCCTCAGCCATGATTATCGTCCCTGCAAATTCGATCCGTCTACCGCCTGACGGGCAATGGCGCTATTTCAGCCTTTTGCGGAAGTGTGTCAACGGTGCGGGTCGATTGAGTCGTTGGGTCAGAGTTCGAAGACCAGTCATTCCATGCCCCTTCAACTTTTTCATATTCCGCAACCGGATCATAAAGCGGTCCTCCCTCAAGCCCCAAATCACGGGCTTCGGCTCGGCCCATCGCGGCCAGAAGGCTAAATCCTGCGACATAGGCGTTCCGCCTGGCAGTGACGAGTTGGACCTTGCTGTTGAGCAATTCCTGCTCGGCATTCAGGATATCGAGAATGGTTCGGTTACCAACGCTATTTTCCGCGCGCGTACCCTCCAATGAAAGCTCGTTGGCCAAAACCGCTCGTTCAGACGATGCGATAACTTCCTGCGAAGCCCGCCAGCTGGCGTATGATGCGCGGGTCTGTGCAATGACTTCGCGTTCGGCGGCGATCTCAAGCTCCTGCGCTTGGCCCAACCGCGCTTGTGCTTGTCGGATTTGCGCGGCGGGACGACCCCCCTGATAAAGCGGAACCGTAGCGCGGACACCGGCCTGTCCTGACAAGCTGCTATTGTCGGCGGCAAAGCCCGGAATGTTTGAAGATATCGAGTTCAGCGCATTGCTATAGCCCGACGATGTAAACACGCTGACTGTTGGTAATCGTGACGCATTCGCCGCTTTGCGGTCGAACCGCGCGGCTTCTCGCTGCTCCTTAGCGGCCAAAAGGTCAGGATTGTTCTCGAGCGCGACCGTGACTGCGGCGTCGGGTGTGTCGGGCAAGTTAGGCAAAGGTGGCGGCGCTTCGAGTTCGCCTGGAACACGACCTACCAGTTGAATGTAGATCTCTTTTGAACGGATCAAATTGGCGCGCGCAGTCTCCAAGCTGCTTGACGCAATTGCAAGACGCGCTTCCGACTGCGCAACGTCGGTCCGCGTTAAGTCGCCAATCTCGAACCGGTCGCTGGTCGCGTCAAGATTGACCGACAACACACCGACCTGCGCACGGTTCAGTTCGACAATCGATTCGTCGCGGATTACATCCATATAGGCTGCTACCGTTGCCGAAAAGATTGCACTTTCGGTACCACGCAGTCCGGCAAATCCCGCCTCTACGCGGTTCTCCGCTGCACGAACGGCATTGCGGATGCCGCCGCCTGCGTAAATCGGCGCAGAAACTGTGCCATTGACGCTGAATCCCCTGGCCTGTGTCACCGATGATCCTGAATCCTGCAAAATATTTTCGAAATAGGTTGGCTGTACTGATACATCTGGTCGGCCATTGGCCTTCGCCAGCGGAACACCCTCGTTTGTCGCTCTTTGCCCGGCACGGGCGGCGGTCAGGTTCGGGTTAGTTTCATATGCGCCAATCAGCGCTTCGCGAAGCGTTTCGGCATGCGCTGGCATGACTAACGTCGCTGAACCCATCAACACGGCAATGGCAATCCGGCGCGCGCTCAAAACACGAATTCCCGTGTCGATGCAAATTCGGGTAACACTGCAATCTCCGTGTCGGAAAAGGGCCTCAACGATACGGTACCGCCGCGAACATAGCCGGCGGCCATGCGGGTCACGCCGCTTTCGACCAAGCCTGCGACCACGCGCGCATTTTCGGTGGCCAGAGCGAGCAGGGCATCGGGCAATTCCTCTATAGCTCCGTCGATGATGATGACCGTGTATGGACCTGCCGCCCCAGCGCTCGGCAAATCGGCCAGACTTTCAATCGTAACGACCGTGTTCGCCCGACTCTTGAGCAAGTCCGCAACATAGCCGCCCTGCTGTCCGAAAAGCATGACATTGTCATCGGCCGACACGTCGGCTGCCTCCAGCATCAACGCCGATGCAACCGGCGGGTTTAGCGTCCGGCCGTCGCCAAGCGGCAACGCGCGGTCCATATAGGCCGTATTGCGAAGTCCAGCTGGCACGTAATTCTCGCGCGGCAAATTGCCCATGGCGGCAATCACCCAAGGCGTGTTCACGCCGCTCGTGCGCAGCTGGCTTTCGACCAAGCCTGCGACCACGCGCGCATTTTCGGTGGCCAGATCGAGCAGGGCGTTGGGCAATTCCTCGATAGCTCCGTCGATAATGATGACCGTATATGGACCTGCCGCAGCAGCGCTCGGCAAATCGGCGAGGCTTTCAATCGTAACGACCGTGTTCGCCCGTCCCTTAAGCAAGTCCGCAACATAGCCGCCCGGCTGTCCGAAAAGCATGACATTGTCATCAGCCGACACGTCGGCTGCCTCCAGCATCAACGCGGATGCAACCGGCGGGTTTAGCGTCCGGCCGTCGCCAAGCGGCAACGGGCGGTCCATATAAGCCGTATTGCGAAGTCCAGCTGGCACATAGTTCTCGCGCGGCAAATTGCCCATCGCGGCAATCACCCATGGCGTGTTCACGCCGCTCGTGCGCAGCTGGCTGTCGACCATCGCACGGCGCATATTGTCAAAATCAACTGATTCCATTGGATGCTTCCGAATAACCCCGCGCCTCTTTGGCACAACTGTATTGTAGTAGCAATACAGCACGTTCAATCTCGTTCTAAACAGCCGTCACGAAAACTCCAAGCGGGATTCGGACGAAACACCGTTTTTCAGTGGCAAACAGCAACTTTTTGAATGCGTTGTGTATTGCGTACCACATTGGCAATTGCCAAGCCAAATAGTAGCGGCTAGAGCGCGCCTCCACCGCAAAGTGAGGCCCGATGGCGGAGTGGTGACGCAGAGGACTGCAAATCCTTGCACCCGAGTTCGATTCTCGGTCGGGCCTCCAC
>JBKJLZ010000006.1:0-5788 GCA_046596705.1 Sphingorhabdus sp.
ACGAAGACTTCTACTTCGTCACCGACTTTAAGATCGGCTTTGTGGCCGGGCATTGCGAATTCGCGCAGAGCCACGCGGCCTTCTGATTTCAAACCGACATCGATGACAGCATGGTCATTGTCGATTGCGGTCACGGTACCTTTTACTACGCGGCCTTCAAAGCCGCCATCTGCACCGCCGAGTGATTCGTCGAGCATTGCCGCGAAATCGTCGCGGGTCGGGTTTGGCGAAGTTGCCATGTTTGAGTGATTCCTTACTTGCTTTTTATCCGGCCAATCGGTTGGTTCCGATGGTCTTTGACCAGAAATGCCCCATTGCCCGAATAGCAATAAGGCGCTCGTTTTAAGAGGTGTCGGTTGAGCAACGCCCCGCCGCATTAACGCGCGCGGAGGCGAGCCTCCACCAGCGCAATCGCGGCTTGAACGGCGCCGCCTATAGTCAAATCGCCGGTATCAAGCAAGATGGCATCTTCGGCGGGTTTTAACGGCGCGTCGGCGCGGCCCATATCGCGATCATCGCGCGCGTGAATATCCGAGAGAATATCGACAAAGCTGACATGCGGATCATGCGTCAGCATCTCGGCATGCCGCCGCCGCGCGCGGATTTCGGCAGGAGCAGTGACAAATAGCTTCACATCGGCGTCAGGCGCGATGACGGTGCCGATATCGCGCCCGTCGAGCAAAGCGCCACCCGGCTGGTGAGCAAAATCGACCTGTCGCTTATTTAGCGCCACGCGCACTTCGGGGTGGATGGACACACGGCTGGCCAATCCGCCGATTTCTTCAGTCCGTAATATGGCGTCGCCCAGCAGTTCTTCGGGAAAGGTGCAACCCGCCAGCGCATCCGCCGCGTCGTCGGGGTCTCCACCGTTCAACTGCACCTGCCGCCCGACCGCGCGGTAGAGAAGGCCGGTATCCATAAAAGGTAGCCCGAAATGCGCGGCAAGCGCCTTGGCCAGTGTGCCTTTGCCGGACGCAGTGGGACCATCTACGGCGATGATCATAGCGGCGATTTGGACTTATTGTGCCGCATGTCGATTGTCATTTCAGCATTGATATATTGATATATTGATATATTGATATACTCAAACGCTACCATTCAATTCCATGAATTGCCAATCGTCAAAATAAGCGCCTAAAAGATGCTCTTCGTCCCAAATGCTCTGAATTCTGATCAGTAGGCGAACTTTGCCATCGGCCAAGCCAACTTCCACTCCTTCAATTTCTGTTGCAGCCCACGCATCTTCAGGCGATGAAATTTTCAAAATCCTTTCAATGATTTTTTGATTGCTGAACGCTTCTGCAAAGCCAGTTTCAGGGTCCGTTATTGCCTCCCGGTAAGGCTCTAGATGCTCCAACAATTCTTTGGCGATCAAGGGTATGAGGTCAGGCAGTTTGTCGGCTAGTTCCAGAGCAGTCACAAGCGTCTCGGCATAAGGTGCCTCTTTTGTGCCTTCAAGCTCCAGAGGCACGGACCGATTTTGCAAGATTTCGATACGGCCTTCCCATTCTCGTCCACGCCGGGTCAGTGGTCCAAATACCGAATGATCAATGATAACTTTTTTGAATAGCCCAAACATATCTAAACCTCGCACGAGATGATGAAAGCAAAGATATTTTAGATGAATTAAATTTAGGCTAACTTTTGCCTAAAGCGCCGAGCATCTTTTCAAGTGTCGGTAAATTGATTGTAATCGGCAAGACATCATCGACGGCGATGTTCATTCGTTGCTACTTGTACTGTTGGCATCGTTCCGCATCTTAAGCGCCTTAACGATCCCGAAAAGCGCAATCGCCATCCAGACTATTTCAAGCACCATCGTCGGGAGGTTGAAATTTACGGTCAGCGATATGGTCAGCAAGGCCGCACCAACGAAGTTCGAAATGTTGAACCACAAGGCGTTCATTTGAGTCGTCAGATTGCTGTAGGCGAACGCGGCGACTATGAAGAAGCTGCCGGCAAAGCCAATAAGGTCGGCTACAAAGGGCGAGAGATATTCAGTCAATTGGGGACTTTCAAATTGGCGATGATCGCTTCGAACGTCGGGAAGCTCGTGGCAATCGGCGTTACGTCATCAACCGTCACGCCGTGATAGCAATGCTGTCCAGCAACAGCGAAACTCATCGCAATACGGTGGTCGAGCGCGCTGTTGACCGTTGCGCCGCCTTCCAATGGCTCGCCGCCGGTGCCTTCGATGACCAAGCCATCCTCGCGTTCCTCTATGTTCGCGCCGACAGCTTTCAAACCGGTCGCCATCAACGCAAGCCGGTCGCTTTCCTTGACGCGCAGTTCGTCGAGGCCACTGGTGGTCGTTCGCCCTTGCGCCATGCTGGCCGCGACAAAGAAAACCGGAAACTCGTCGATCATGCTTGGTGCGATATCGGGCGGCACTTCGATTCCGCGCAATACCGAATGCCGTGCCATGATGTCGGCGACCGGCTCACCGCCGACTTCGCGTTCGTTTGAATAAGTCAGGTCAGCGCCCATCGCCTCAAGCATTTTATAGATGCCGGTACGCGTCGGGTTCATGCCGACATGGGTGACGGTGACTTCGCTGCCCGGCGTAATCAGCGCGGCGACAATCGGGAAGGCGGCGGAGGACGGATCGCCGGGAACTTCAATGGTCTGCGGCTTAAGCTCAGCCTCTCCCACAAGGCGGATGTGGCGCACCCCGTCGGCATCGACCTCGACCGTCAACTCTGCCCCAAAGCCGCGCAGCATCCGCTCGCTATGGTCACGGGTAGGGACCGGTTCTATGACTTCGGTAACGCAGGGGGTATTTAGGCCAGCCAGCAATACCGCGCTCTTCACCTGCGCAGATGCCACTGGCAAACGGTATCTGATCGGCACCGCAGGCACCAACCCACGCACCATCACCGGCAAGGTGCCACCGGGACCGGCGGTAAACTCCGCGCCCATTAGCGACAGCGGGTCTATGACACGCCCCATCGGCCGTTTTGACAGCGATGCATCGCCGATAAAAGTAGCGGTAATCCGGTGGCTGGCAACCAGCCCCATCAGCAACCGCGTTGATGTGCCGCTGTTGCCCATATCCAGCGCACCTGCCGGTTGCATTAGCCCGCCAACGCCAACGCCATGGACAATCCATATGCCGTCATTTGTCCGCTCGATAACGGCGCCCATCGCGCGCATGGCGCCCGCGGTGGCGAGAACGTCCTCGCCCTCTAGCAGTCCCGATATCCGGCTTTCACCTACTGCCAGCGCCGACAGCATCAGCGCGCGATGCGAAATCGACTTGTCACCAGGGACACGGACGGTCCCGCATAAAGGTCCGTTGGCGCTAAATGTTCTTGGCTGAGGTGCGGTTGCGTGCATAGGCGGTTGCTTTGCTGCGCAGCGGCTTTCAAGTCAACGGCAACACTTATTTTTGACAGCACGCTCTTGCTGTGCCAATGGCCGCACGCATCAATGGTGAGTCTCGTCCGCGCGACCGCTTTTCAAGTATCATTTTAAAGGATTTAGGCCTCTCATGATCAAGGCTGAATGGGGAACCAAACGCACTTGCCCGAAATGCGGCACGCGCTTTTACGATTTGACCAAGGATACGCCGGTTGAGTGCATTGAATGCAGTAACCAGTGGACGCCTGAGCCTGTGCTGAAATCAAAGCAGCCACTGCCCTTTGAAGAGGTCGAGAAGAAGAAAGATGACGCTGACTTGGTCGATGACGATCTGGACATCGATGTCGATGCGGTCGATGGCGATGTTTCGCCAGATAATGACGTCGATCTTGGCGGCGATGAAGATCTTGGCGTTGCCGGCACTGAAGGCGAGGCCGACGAGCAGTAATAGCGTAAAAACCGTAGCCCTGAGCCTGTCGAAGGGCGCCTATCGGTAAAAGCGTGCTTCGACAGGCTCAGCACTACGGTTTTCATTAAGTTGGGTTCTGTGCGAACTTCGCGCTTGATATATACAGGGGCGCCCGTTAGTGGCGCTCCCCACCACATAGCCGTCCCGATTGCGGCAGGATGGGGCCTTAGCTCAGCTGGTAGAGCGCTTCGCTGGCAGCGAAGAGGTCAGGGGTTCGACTCCCCTAGGCTCCACCAATATTTCGGTTTTCGTCATCCATTTGGCTTTTAAGCTTTCTTGATACATCTTCTGGCGAACCTGTGTATTTGGCTAATCGTGAATAGATGATTGGTATCAGAACCAGCGTAATCAACGTTGCTAATGTCACCCCGAAAACAATGACAACCCCAATCGCCGACCGCGCCGCGCCGCCTGCACCGCCTGCAATTGCCAGCGGTACAGCTCCGAACACGGTGGCGATCGACGTCATTAATATGGGGCGTAGGCGGCGGGCGGCAGCTATCTGGATCGCGTCAAGGATTTCCTTGCCCTCGTCCCGAAGCTGGTTGGCGAACTCGACGATCAAGATACCGTTTTTGGCAGCAAGGCCGACGAGCATAACGACGCCGATTTGGCTGTATAGATTTAACGTCATCCCGGCCAAGGCGAGGCCGATCACACCGCCGCCAACCGCCAAAGGTACGGTGGTTATGATCGTGACAGGATGGACGAAACTTTCAAACTGCGCGGCGAGCACCAGATAGACGAGGATGATCGTCAGAAAGAAAACCAGAACGATTGAGCCACCGGTTTCCTTGAACGCCTGGCTTTCGCCGCGATAGCCAACGGCCAGAACTTCAGGCGCTGCTTGCGCTTGCTCGTCAAGAAAGGCGAGCGCTTCGCCCATAGTATAGCCAGGTGCCAAGCCGCCCGACAATGTAACGGCGCGAAGTTTATTATACCGCCCCAGATCACGCGCGCCTGCTGATTCTTCGATCTTCACCAGGTTGGCAAGCGACACCAATGCGCCGTCGCGTCCACGCACCTGAATAGCCGCAAGATTTTCCGGCGACGCGCGGTCGACTGCATCGGCCTGTACTATCACGCGATATTCCTCACCTCGGTCTACGTAAGTCGATACCCGGCGCGACCCCAATAGTGATTGAAGTGCCTGACTAACGGCTTCGACCGATACCCCGAGATCGCCGGCGCGCGCTGTATCGACATTGATTTCCATCTGCGGCTTGGTTTCTTTGTAATCAGAATCAAGGTTGACGATGCCAGGGTTATCGCGCGCTGCCGCCAGTATCCGATCGCGTGCGGCGCTCAGCCCTTGGTAGTTGGAACCTGCGATCACAAAATTTAGCGGCTGCCCGCGCCCGCGCCCGATTGACGACCGCGCGGTTGCATTGCCGCGCACAGCGGGCAAATCGGCCAGTATCTTGTTGACTTGTTTGACAACATCATCGGTCGTCTCGGTTCGTTCTTCCCACGGTTTCAGGAACACAACAAATGTGCCGCTATTGAAATCGTCGCTTGCCGAAAACCCGCCCGGCGTTCGTTGAATTATCGAACGAACCGTACCTTTTTCAAGCAGCGTGAGCATTGGTTTCGACGCATCGAGCATGTATTTGTCCATCGCCCCAAACCCCGTTCCTTCGGGAGCAGCGATATTGGCATTCAAAATGCCCACATCTTCGGCGGGAACAAGTTCAGATTGCAACGTGGTGAACAAGAAACCACTGACCGCAAGAAACGCAACGATGCCGAACAACGCGATTAGCGGCTTTGCAATTACTCGACCAAGTAAGCCGGAATAACGATTTTCAACGCGTTGAAAGCGGTCATCGACCCAAGTTGCTAACCGACCACGCTTTTCGTTACGAAGCATTTTCGAGCATAACATCGGCACAAGACTGAGCGCGACAAATCCCGAAAAGGCAACTGCGGCAATCATCGCCGCGGCCAGTTCGCGAAACA